>CAZEPA010000366.1:0-4968 GCA_964513955.1 uncultured Anaerolineae bacterium
ACCAACGACTCCAGCGCATCGGACAAGAGGCCAACCGAGCCAGTGACGAAATAGGCGGCCGTCTTCAGGCCGATGGTCAAAACGGCCGCGGCAATCGAAAGCCAGGCGAAACGCGTCAACGAAGGTCGGTGCATGATCTTACCCTTTCAATCGGGAATCGCCTTGATCGGCGACCTGTTGCACACATAGCAAGTGGGCCGCACTGAGATATCGGTCAGTGTTTGGCAAACGGCGCAAGGGTGGAGCTGCCCGCTGCGCAGAGGAACTTTCACACGCCGACCGATCTGCGTCGGGTCAACCGCGGCGCTCAGCGTGATCGCGGCTTCGGGGCAGGCCGCCGCGCAAATACCACAGTCCACGCAGTCGGCGGCGATGAAACTAAGGTCAAACCCGGTTGAAGACGAAGCATCTGACGTCGAAGCTAACGGCGCTTGCGTTGTCCAGCGAATGGCGGCCGTGGGACAAAAACGCGCACAGAGACTGCACGCGCTGCATTCCGCGCTGACCTCAACGGTAGCCCACGGCAGGTCGCTTGCATCGAACTCAGAAACCGCGGGTGCACCGAGCCGCGACAAAGCCGCGGTCAGGTGGCGGCGTTGATAGGGCACTTCATCGCCGCGCTGCAGCGGCGGCACGATGGTCATGTCCGGCGGCGCTAAGGCATCCACAGCCACCGCGGAGACCACCTGCGCGGTGGTACGCCGCAAGAAGGTCAGAAATTCACGGCGTGAGTACGACGGCTGCTGACCAGAAAAAAGATCCACGCGATGCGATGCAACCAGCGCGGCTGGCTCGGTGAGCTGGGTGCGCAGCTTCACCGGATGCCTCCAGGATTCCAGCAAGCGATTGGCCTGCGCCGCCGTCTCGTGGATGAGAGGCGCGGCCTTGCCAAGTGGGCACCCGGCGCAGGCGCTGTCATTCAGCCACAGGTTGCGCTGGCGCGGTCTTGCCAGGTCGAGAAGCTCGCCCAGGGAGAGCGCCGCCAGGCAGCGGCCAGTCTGCAAAACCGCCTCAACGGGCGCGACGGTTTTGTCTGGATGCACATTGGCCGGGCACGTCAACTCCAACGCGCGCGCGGTGAGCGGCGCCGCGGCATCCAACATCTTCTGATCATCCTGCATTTGCCGGGGTGTGGAAAAAACACCCGTTGGGCACACCTTGAGGCAGATGCCGCAGTGGACACAGGCCTCAGGCTCTATCTGCACGTTTGGTCCGTAAACCGAAATCGCAGCGACCGGACACGCCTGCGCGCAAAGGTCGCAGTTGGCGGCCTTGAATCGGCGATTGAGGCACACGCTGTCATTGACAGCCGGCGTCTCTGTGCTGAATGTGGTGAAAAGTCTGGTCAGGAGCGAAAGATCAGGCATCGAAAAATCCACACCTCATGGGCAAAAGCCGATCCGAAAAATCACCTCGGCCGGCAGCGTCCTGGGCGCAGGGATTCAAGGCGGCCGGCGGTCGGTCAGCGTTGGTCAAGTATTGTGTGACCAGTTTTGATTGTATCACAGGGCCATGGGCAGGTCAAAGCACCGCGCAGCAGATTGACAAACGACACTTCATGTGCTAACATATGAGTAGTCATTCATATGTTTGCGATTAAACGGTGGCGCTGATGAATCCCGATGCGATCAATAGAGATAACCATCCCCTACAGCAGGCTGTTCCATTGCTGGCGCCTGAGCAAGCCGCGCGCCTGGCGGATCTCTTCAAGTCGCTGAGCGACCCGACACGTGTGCGGCTGATGTCGGCGCTGGCGCAAACGCCGGAACTGTGCGTCAGTGATCTCAGCACGCTGTTGGGTATGGGGCAGTCGGCGGTTTCGCATCAACTGGCCTATCTGCGTGAGATGAGCCTGGTGCGCATGCGCCGCGCCGGACGTCACATCTTCTACGCGCTGGACGATGATCATATTCAACGCTTGTTCGAACAAGGTCTCGATCACGTGCGACATGGGTAATTCGATGCAAAAAATCAAACTCGACCTGCCGGTCATCCTACCAACCAATAGGGACTGCCAACCGTGCGCCGAACGCCTGTTGGAGACCTTGCGCCAGCGTGATGGCCTGTTCGAGGCGCATCTCGATCTTAACGGCGGCCAAGCGGCTCAACTGTGCCTGCATTATGACCCCAACCTGGTGACCATGGCCATGGTTGAGCAGCATGCGCGCGAGGCTGGCATCAGCGTACAGCAGCGCTATCGTCACCGCGAATTGACCATCGAAGGCATGGACTGCGCCGATTGCGCCCTGAAACTGGAGCGTGGCGTGGGCCAACTGAACGGGGTGCTTCACGCGGCGGTCAACTTCACGGCCGGCAAGATGTGGGTTGAGTATGACACCGATGCCGTTGACCAGGGCGTCATTGCGGGACGCATCCATCGGCTGGGTTATGCAGTGAAAGAACAAGCTGGTGGGAAGCAGGAAGAAGAATCAACGGCTTCCGTCTTTGGGCGCTTTCTCACTGCGCACCCCCGTGATATCTCCACGCTGCTGGCAGGGCTGCTGATAGCGCTGGCTGGCGGGCTGGCGCTCGTCGGCGCGGCCGGATGGGTGGTCAATGCGGTGGCTGTGCTCGCGACCGCCACAGGCGGCTGGTTCGTGGCGCGCCGGGGACTCAATGCGCTGTGGATCAATCGCGAACTGGACATGAACTTCCTCATGACGTTGGCAGCCGTGGGCGCGCTCGTCATCGGAGAGGTGCAGGAAGCTGCGCTGGTCATGTTCCTCTTCAGCTTGGGCGAAACGCTTGAAGCCTACACCATGGATCGTGCCCGCCAGAGCCTACGCAGCCTGCTGACGCTGGCGCCCGCCACCGCCACCCGGCTGACGGGCTGCCTGGACTGCGAGGAGCACCTGGGGCAGGATGGCTACAGCGGTGGACTGTGTCCTTTCTGCGCGCAGCATGAGACGCGGGTGCCGGTGGCTGAGCTGCGCGTCGGCGACTTGATCCTGGTCAAAGCAGGCGAACGCATTGCCATGGATGGAATCGTCACGGCCGGCAGCTCCACGGTCAATCAGGCTTCCGTCACCGGCGAAAGCGCGCCGGTGGACAAAGCTGTGCATGCCGAGGTCTATGCCGGCACACTCAATGGCAGCGGTGCGCTTGAAGTGCGGGTCACACACCTGGCGGCAGACAACACGATCAGCCGTTTGATTCATTTGGTGGAACAAGCGCAGGCGCAAAAGGCGCCCACGCAGCGCTGGGTTGACCGCTTTGCGCGTATCTACACCCCCGCCGTGGTGCTGGGCGCGCTGTGTATCGCCCTGGCGCCGCCACTCCTGGCCGGCCAGCCTTTCTGGAATTTACCCGACGGAACGCACGGCTGGCTCTACCGTGCGCTGACCATGCTGGTGATCGCGTGCCCCTGCGCGCTGGTCATCTCCACACCGGTCAGCATTGTCAGCGCCATCAGCCGCGCCGCGCAGCAGGGCATCTTGATCAAAGGCGGCGCTTATCTGGAGGCGGTCGGTCGCCTGCGCGTCGTCGCCTTTGACAAGACCGGTACGCTGACGGAGGGCGAACCGGCCTTGACCGACCTGACGCCCAATCCAGACGCCGGAATGACGGCCAACGAGGTGTTGGCCGCCGCCGCGGCCGTCGAAAGCCGGTCTGAGCATCCGCTGGCGCAGGCCGTGGTGCGCGCGGCGGTGGAAAGAGGCCTCACGGTAATCCCTGCGCTGGAGGTTCAGGCCTTGAGCGGCCGCGGCGCGCGCGGGCTGGTGAATGGAAGCGATATTCTGGTGGGCAGCGCAGCCCTGTTTGAAGAATATGGGCACAACCTGACGCCTGACCTGACCCATGCTGTGGCCGATTTGGAGGCGGCCGGGAAGACGGTCATGCTGGTGGGACGGGCGACCGGTCAAGTATTCGGTCTGCTGGCGGTTGCTGATCGCGTGCGGCCGGATGCGCGAGAGGCGCTGATCAGCCTCAAGCGTGCGGGCATCATGCGCACCGTCATGTTGACTGGCGACAATGAGCGCACCGCCCATGCCATTGCCAGGCAAGCTGGCGTGGATGAGGTGCGCGCCGGCCTGCGACCGGCGCAGAAAGTGGCCGCCGTGGAAACGCTGTTGGCGACGTACGGCGCGGCTGCGATGGTGGGCGACGGCGTCAACGACGCGCCGGCCCTCGCCCGCGCGTCGGTCGGCGTGGCCATGGGCGGCGCCGGCAGCGACCAGGCGTTGGAGACGGCCGATGTGGTGTTGATGGGGGATGATCTGCGCAAGCTGCCGACGCTTATCGCCTTGAGCCGTCGCGCCTGGCGCATCGTTCAGCAGAATATCTTTCTCAGTCTGAGTATCAAGGCGGTGTTTATGTCATTGGCCCTGCTTGGCGCAGCCACCCTGTGGATGGCGGTTTTCGCTGACATGGGCGCCTCGCTGATCGTTATCTTCAACGGCATGCGGCTGTTGCGGCGCGCAGCGAGAGAATAAGGACTGTCATCAGTCAGAAACTAGCAGGCAAACCCATCTGGCGCGCCTGCGGCATTAAAGGGGGTTCGACTATGTATTCCGTTGTTGGATTTATCGTTCTACTGCTGTTCGTCCTGGCCTCATCGGCCATCAAGATCGTACAGGAGTACGAGCGGGGCGTCATTTTTCGCCTGGGGCGGCTGATTGGCGCCAAGGGACCGGGTCTCTTCCTGATCATCCCGTTTGTGGATCGCTTCGTCAAGGTGGATCTGCGCACGATCACGCTCGATGTGCCCGCCCAGGAAGCCATCACCAAGGATAACATCACCGTCAAGGTGAATGCGGTTGTCTATTTCCGCGTGGTGGATCCGTCGGCCTCGGTTGTCAACGTCGAGGACTATCGCCGGGCCACGTGGAACATTGCGCAGACAACGCTGCGTAATGTGCTGGGCCAATCGGAACTGGATGAGCTGCTGCAGCATCGCGAAAGCATCAACTCCAAGCTGCAGCGCATCATTGACGAAGCCACCGAACCGTGGGGCGTCAAGGTCTCCAT
>CAZEPA010000367.1:0-4960 GCA_964513955.1 uncultured Anaerolineae bacterium
GGCTTGGGCGTCCTGCTGTTGGCTGCGTTGATCTTTGCCCTGTTCACACCCCTGGCCAGCCCTGCCTCGACGGGCGCCGTGGACGGCGGGACGACGCAGGCCATCGGTCGCGAATTGTTTACCTCCTACCTGCTGCCGTTCGAACTGACATCGGTGCTGCTGCTGGTGGGCATTGTGGGCGCCATCGTGCTGACAACGAAACCCACGAAATGATGCTCTGGAGCCAATAGGCCGATTACAGGGATGTACGTTTCATGATTCCAACTTCGTATTACTTGATTCTCAGCGCCCTGTTGTTCGTCGTGGGCGTGGTTGGTGTGCTGGTGCGGCGTAATGCCTTGATCATCTTCATGTGTATCGAGATGATGATGAACGCCGTCAACCTGATTTTCGTGGCCCTGGCGCATCAGTTTGGTCACCTGGAGGGCCAAGTCTTTGTGCTATTGGTGATGGCCGTGGCCGCCGCTGAAGTCGCGGTTGGTTTGGCAATCTTGATTGCGCTCATGCGGCACAAAGATTCAACGAATGTAGATGAAATCAACCTATTGAAGTGGTAATCGGAAAACCAGCAACATCCGGCCTGCCGTCTGCCACACGGCGGCGCTTATGGATGCAAGCTGCTGTGATTCTGCTGGCTTTTGGGGTGTTTAGTTCCGGTCTGACCAGCGAGTCGTTGTGGCTGGATGAAGTGAGCAGTATTTATAACAGCCAACGGCCCGTCGCCCAGGTTGTGCAAGAAGCGGCAGCCGATACGCATCCACCGCTGTACTACCTGGTTTTGCACTTTACGATCAGAATACTGTCACCTAACCAGCCGCTGCAGGGCCATCCTGGCGAATTCATCGCCCGCTGGCCCTCCGTGCTGGCCGGCGCGCTGAGCGTGGCGACGCTGATGGCGCTGGCGC
Source organism: uncultured Anaerolineae bacterium (assembly GCA_964513955.1). Classification (GTDB taxonomy): domain Bacteria; phylum Chloroflexota; class Anaerolineae; order SSC4; family Amarolineaceae; genus Amarolinea. The sequence continues at coordinate 906 of CAZEPA010000367.1, forward strand.
TGCGCATGGCGGCCGCTCGCCGTGAGATCGGAGATCGGAGATTAGAGATCGGATGGCTGGCGGGCCTGTTCTTCGCCTTGTCGGCCTACGGTCGTTGGTATGCGCAAGAGACGCGCATGTATGCGCTGCTGACGCTGTGGGGTTTGCTGGCAACCTATTGGCTGCTGCGCGTCGCATCGCAGAAACGCGCCTGGCGCGGCTGGCTGGTCTACATTCTACTCTGCGCCGCCGGGTTGTACACGCACTATTATTTTGTCATGGTGCTGCTTGTGCACAACCTGCTGGCCCTGGTTGAACTGGGGCGTCGTTGGCGGAAGTCGCGACAGGACATCGGCGTAGCCATCTTAGCTTGGATCGGCGTGCAAAGCGTCATTGGCCTGGCTTTTGCGCCCTGGCTGCCGACCCTGTTGACGCAGCTGAGTCGCGGCGAGGGCCTGTGGATTGCCCTGGCTGTTGGGAGACCGGATCTGCCCACGCTGGCCTATGCGCTGATCCAGTTCGTGGGCATGCCAGTCAGCGGCCCAGCCTTTGTGCGCTACGCAAGCTATGCCCTGGCGCTGGGGCTGTGCGGGTGGGGCGCCTGGCAGATCGTACGGTTGGCGTGGCGTCGGGCCGTAACCGTGGCGCTGATCTACGCGCTGGCGCCGGTTATCGCTGCGTTGCTGATCTCGCAGGTGCGTCCGATTTTTGCCAGTCGCTACATGCTGGTGACGCTGCCGGGCTGGTGTTTGCTGCTGGCGCTTGGGGTGACGGCGTTGGGGCGTGCGCGCTGGCGTCAAATCGTCACCGTCGCGCTGGCGATTTTGATGGGCATCACGGTCGCGACGCAGGCGCTGACGCCGGAAAATCCGCCGTGGCGCGACGTGGCCGCCTGGGTCAAAGCGCAGGCGCAGCCAGGAGATTTTGCCGTCTTTATTCCTTCGTTTCACTGGCGGCCGTTCACCTACTACGCGGGGCGCGACCTGGTGGCCTATCAAGATGAATTGTGGCTGCCTAACGACGACTTGGACTGGCGTGCGCAGTTTACCGCCGCCGCACAGGGCCATCCGCGCATCTGGCTGATCTGGTGGCGCGCACACTGGGGAGATCAGCAGGGCCGTGTGCGCGAGATGTTGAACGCGCAGGCGAAGTTGGTATCGCAGCGCGAATTTCCCGGCGTTGACCTGGTGCTGCTGTACGATCTGGCGGGGAGACAGTTGCACCCGTAAATGGGGCTGCTGGCCCAACGATGATCGGTCGGAAGGGCGGCCCTGCCGCAAGAAAGGCGGGGTTTGGGGTTTGGGATTTCGGCTTTTTGGGGTTTAGGTTTCTATGCTCAATTTTGCCTGGCTTCTTTTCGTGTTTCCATTGCTGGGCGCGCTGATCAACCTCCTGATCGGCCGCCGCCTGGGTAAGACGGCCGGCTGGCTTGGCGCCGCAGCCATTGGCCTGGCGTTTGCCGTCGCCGTAGGCCTTTTCTTCGCGCTCTGGGCGCGCCCGACTGAAGAGCGCAGCATTGAACAACTGCTCTGGCACTGGATCACCATCGGCGCCTTCAAGGTAGACATCGCCCTGTTGATTGATCCCCTCTCTGTCACGATGGCCCTGGTGGTCACCGGCGTCAGCGCCTTGATTCATGTCTACTCCATCGGCTACATGGATCACGAGGCGCGCTACACGCGCTATTTTGTCTACCTCAACTTCTTTGTGCTCATGATGCTGGTGCTGGTCATGGCCAACAACTTCTTGCTGATGTACGTCGGCTGGGAAGGCGTGGGCCTGGCTTCGTATCTCCTCATCGGTTTTTGGTTCGAAAAGCCCAGCGCAGCCGATGCTGGCAAGAAAGCCTTCCTGGTCAATCGCATCGGCGACTTTGGCATGGCGCTGGCGATCATGCTGATCTGGAGCACGATCGGCACGATCACCTTCAGCGAGGTGTTCAAGCAGGCGCCGGCGCTGCAGGGGGTAGCGACCACGCTCGGCCTGCTGCTGCTGTTGGCCGCCACCGGCAAATCCCCGCAGATTCCACTATTCGTCTGGCTGCCAGACGCCATGGAAGGCCCCACCCCGGTCAGCGCGCTGATCCATGCCGCGACCATGGTGACAGCCGGCGTCTATATGGTTGCACGGACGCACGCCATCTTCCAACTCTCATCCACGGCATCCAACTGGGTGGCCTGGATCGGCATCTTGACGGCGTTCCTGGCCGGCACCATAGCCCTGGTGCAGACCGATCTCAAGCGCATCCTGGCCTACTCCACGATCAGCCAGCTTGGCTATATGTTCCTGGGCGTTGGCGTGGGCGCGTACAGCGCAGGGATTTTCCACCTGACGACGCACGCCTTCTTCAAGGCGCTCTTGTTCCTGGGCGCGGGCAGCGTCATGCACGCGCTGCACGGGGAACTCGACATCCACAAGATGGGCGGCCTGCGCGAGAAGCTGCCGGCGACCTATCGCACCTTCCTGATCGGCGCCGCGGCGCTGGCCGGTTTCCCGCTGCTCTCCGGCTTCTTTAGCAAAGACGAAATCCTGTTCAAAGCCTTCGAGCGCAATTTCCTGCTTTACCTCGTGGGCACGCTGACGGCGTTCATCACCGCGGTCTACAGCTTCCGCATGGTTTTCGTGCCCTTCTGGGGCAAAGCGCGCGATAAGAAACTGGCCGACAAGGCGCATGAATCTCCGTCGGTCATGACGACGCCGCTGTGGATCCTGGCCGGGTTGGCGGTCATCGGCGGCTTGCTCAACCTGCCGATGGTGCAAAGCCTGGATCACTGGCTGGAGCCGGTGTTCGCTGATGTCAAAGTTGCCGAGACTGCGGCCAATTTGCCGCTGGAATTCGGACTGCTCCTGGTGGGCGCGATCGTGGCCGGCCTGGGCATCTGGCTGGCCTATCAGGCCTACGTCGTGCAGCCGCAACTGCCCGAGCAGACGGCCAAACGTTACGATCTGGCCTATCGCTTCTTGCAGGCCAAGTGGTATGTAGATGAGCTGTACACGAGGGTCATCGTCAACCCGCTGCGGGACCTGGCCGGTTGGCTGTCCGCCACGTTCGATCAGCGCGGCATTGACGGCGCGATCAACGGGCTTGCGCGCGGCCTGGGCGCTATCGGCCAGGGGGTACGTCAGCTGCAGACCGGTCTCGTGGGGACGTATGCCCTTTCGATTGTCATCGGCGTCGTGGCAGTGGTGGGGTATTTGGCGCTCAGATAGGTTAGGACATCGCGTATGTTCATCAGCGAGCTAGACTGGGACGATTACAGAATTGAGCATATTGCCCGTCATAGCATTGATCCTGAAGAAGTGTGGGAAGTATGCTTGGATTCCCGGCATCTCGCACACAGGGAAGGACCGACTCGATTTCGCATCTACGGCCAGACTAGATCAGGACGGTATCTGTTTATCGTGGTCGAGCGCTTGCAAACAACCGTGTACAGGCCCATCACGGCACGCGACATGACCGAGAAAGAAAAACAGGGATTCAGGAGATTGAAGCGATGAGCACGCTTGTCATACCAGAGTTCAAGTCCTATGAAGAGGAAGCGGAGTTTTGGGATCATGTAGACACCGGCGACTCCATGGAGGACGATGGTGAATGGTTCACTTTCGATGCTCCCGAAAAACGAGCAGTCCGCATCGCCATATTGCCAGAGGTTGTCAATGCCATGGCCCAACAGGCACATTCTCAAGGCGTTTCCCTTGAAACGCTTGTCAATGCCTGGCTGATAGAACGTATTTATGCCAAACCCCTGACGTTGGGTCAATAACGTTTCTCAGGTCTGCAATGTGGTTTTCGCTCGTAATGAGTAGATAGAAGCAAACTATGCCATTTATACTCTCTGTCATCATATTCTTGCCCTTCGCTGGCGCCTTGATTCTGCTGGCGCTGCCAGGCGAGCGGACGCAGCGTGTTTGGGCGCTGTTGGTTTCCCTGGCGACCTTCGTTGTTTCCCTGGGCCTGCTGGTCTGGTGGAAGAACGGCGAAACCGGCATGCAGTTCGTCGAACAGCGGGCGTGGATTCCGGCTTTCAACATCCAGTACTACCTGGGCGTGGACGGCATCAGCCTGTGGCTGGTGC
>CAZEPA010000368.1:0-1958 GCA_964513955.1 uncultured Anaerolineae bacterium
CAGCGGCAAACGCATATAGGAAAACCAGCGTCAACCCAGCGCAGAGGATGGGCAGGCTGCGCAGAGCCGGCACGCTGACGCCGCCCAGGGCCAGAAACGGCAGCGCCAGATAGACATTGAGCGCGCCAATGTAGTCCTGCACCATGATCGGCAGCGTGAGGCCAAAGAGGTGCAGCCCGGCGCCGCGAAAGAGGGTCAGCGGCTGGCCGCGCACGAGCTGCATGGCATTCAGCCCAGCTTCTTTGGCTTCATCATAGTGGAGACCAGGCAGATCAAGCTGGTACGCGGCGCCGCAGAAGAAGATCAGCAGCGCCAGCGCGAGGGGCGCCCACAATCGTGCTCGGCGCCCAAGTTCAGACTTCATCATGCGCGTTCAACGCACCAGCAGTTCAGCTTCAGAAACCAGGCTTTCATAATTGTAGCCAGAAGCGTAGAAGCGAATCCAGTTGACGTGCGATGGCCGGGTGTCTTTGAGGAGTTCAATCAAGTTGGGCGATTCGTAGGCATACCAGACTCCGCGCGGAATTTTCTGTACATTGCGCAGCGGCCAGGGCCGTGTGGCATCGAGATCAAGGTAGTAGAAACCAGAAGTCCACAGGCGCTCAGTGCCATAAATATCATTGTAGCTAATTTGAACCGCCAACGGAAACTCAGAGCTTTGCATTCCTGCGCCTTGCAGGCTCTGGAATACCAACTGGACGTAGAAGGTGATATTGAGCGCGTCAAAGTCACGCACGTCTACGTTGAGATCCTGGCGAATCTCCGTCTCGGCGTGAACACCCTCCTGACCGCGGCGTGCGAAGAGAACGGCCTGGCGGCCATCGCGCGCAATCAATTCCACAGAGCCGATGCCCACATTCTGCTGTGCATCTTCACGCACATCCACAAAGCTCTTGACGCTCCAACCATCCAGGCTGGTGGTAAAGCTGCCATTCGCCAGCAGGTCTTGTTCCACCGATTGGGGCGCGCCAGGCGCCTGACCAGCGGCAATGCGCGTACGTTCGCCCGCAGGCACCACCACCACTTGGCCGACGCCCGTTACGGTCGCTTCACCGCCACGCGTGGTCACCTGCGTCTCTTCATTGCGCACTTCAACCGAATAGTTGCCATCGGGCAGGCGCGCCGAGCCGTGGGGAGTCTCCACCACGACAGTGAGCGGCCGCTCGCTGCGTCGCGACGGACTCACGCGAATCCGGCCATGTTCCAGGTAAAGAGTCAGGCGGTCAGCCTCGCTGCTGTAGCCAAAGCGCGGCACACGCGCCATGGTCAGTAGAAACGAGGCATTGTTATAGAGGGTGATGGTAGCCAGCGAATCCTGCCCCTGCTCGTCGGCGTAGAAGGTCAAAATGGCGCTGGACTTTTCGTCGGTTGCCACGCGCTGGTCTTCACCGACGACCGCGTGGGACACCACGGCTTGGGTATCGCGCGTCTTGATGGAGGTCACCAACACGGCGCCATCAATGACGTTGAGGTTTAGCGGGCGGGGATCGGAGGCATAGAGCAGAAAACTGCGGGCGGCCAAAGGCGCGGCAATAGATAACGAGCAGCAGAGCACAAAAGCAATCACCATGACGAACCAGGCCATGCGCGCCGGATTGCTGCGAAACCGCCGCACACCCCAGCCGGGCGCATCGTTGGATGAAGAAACGCGCGCGCCGCTGTTGACCAGTCCGGCGGCCTGTGGTGGATTGTCTGGAGCGGGCGCTTGATCGTGCGAAGTGAAATTAGTCATTGCCGACCGGCGGTTGCTCCATCTCGTCGCCTGCCTGCAAACGTTTCAACCACTGGCGGGCGTCGCGATCTTGAGGGTTGATTTCCAGCGCCCGATAAAAATGCGCACAGGCGCGTGTGAGCTCACCGCGATCTTTATAAATGAGGCCCAGGTTGTAATGCACATTGTGCAGATTGGGGTCAATCAGATCGGAAGAGCGTCGTGTAGGGAAAGAGTGTAGATCTCG
>CAZEPA010000368.1:1968-4945 GCA_964513955.1 uncultured Anaerolineae bacterium
TCTGCACGGCTTTCTCAAATGCCGCAATGGCCTGATCCTGGCTGGTGTGCGTCGAAAGTTCGAGGCGGCCGAGATAGGCCGCGCCCAGGTTGGTCCAAATCATGGCGTTGTTTGGTTCCAACTGCGCAGCGCGCTCCAAGATCGGCACGGCCTGGCGGTACTTCCGCTGCATGATGTAAGCGCCGCCCAGGTTGATCGCAACCGAAATGTTGTCTGGCGCCAACTGCAGCGCTTCACGCAGCGGAACAAGGGCCTCGCCGGGGCGTTGGCTTGCCAGCAGCCGCGCCCCCTGGTTGAGAAGTTCAATCACGCGAGCGGCCGGATCCGGCGGGGCGGCCGACGCTCGCGGCCGTCGAGGCTGATTGGTAGTTGCCATCATGTGCTCCAATTAGTTCGTATCGTCTTCGTCAAAATCGGACTCCATGACATCGTCTGCATCGAGGTCATCATCGAAGTCCCGGTCGAACTCATCGTCGAAGTCCCGGTCGAACTCGTCCTCCTCGTCGTCTCGTTCATCTTCCGACTCGTCGTCATCATGCACCGCGAAATCAGTGCGGTTGAAATCGAGCATCTCCAGCGCCTCCACGGCGTACGGGTGAAGGTCTTCATCGTCGCTGCGGATGACCAGCTGCAGCGCCTTGCGCGCTGTTCTCCCCCCAATAGCGCCCAAGGCATGCACAGCCGCGCGCCGCGTGGCGACATCCGGGTCTTGCAACAGGATGAGCAGGCGTGGAATCGCCGTGGTCAGTCCAAGCTCGCCCGCGGCGAAGGCGGCCGCCGCGCGGTTGGCCGCTAAATCGCTCTCAAGCTCGCGGCGCACGTAGGGATTCCAATGGCTGTCCGCGCTGTTGCCCATGGCGCGCAAGGCGCTGGCCTGCATCAGTTCATCCTCGTCGTCATAGGCATCGCGGATCAAAGCACGCACGCGTTGATCGCTGGCGAAGCCAATCGCCTCAATCGCTGCCAGCTTGACGCTGGCCGCCTCGGTTTCTGCAGTCAGCGCGGCCAAGAGGGTTTCTACGGCGTTGGCGGCAGAGGCGTTGGAAATCTCCTCGTACTCGCCCAGCAGCACGAACCGTCCCAGGGCTTCGGCAGCCGCCGCGCGCACCCGCTCATCGGGGTCTGTTCGCAAGAGGTGGATGAAGCGCTGCATCAAAGGCTCATCGTCGTCTTCCCACAGTCCCTCAATGGCCGCATAGCGCACGACGGGATCAGCATCGCCTAATGCCCACAGAAAAATGGCCGTGTAGTCAGCTTCGATGTGGTCTTGAGCGTAATCATACAGCGCGGCCATCAGTTGCTGGCGCCGCGCCAGACTCCATTGATCCCAGGCAGCTTCGAAGAGCGCCATTTCCCTATGGCTCAAGTCGGAAAGACCGACGAAGACTTTTTTCAAAAACGCGCCTGGTTCATGCTCGATCAACTCGAGCGCCTGTGTCAGGTTTTTATCCATCAGCTAATTCCATAAAAACTCGCGTGTCTCACTGGCGGGACTGATGCGCTGAATGGCAGTCACGCGGCCGGCGCTGTCCACCGTGACGCTGACCATGGTCACCCGCCAGCTGTAGCGGCGTCCGGTTTCTTGCTCAGCCTGACCATACAACAGGTTGGAGACACGCCAGCCAGTTGTCGTGGTCACCTCTGAAGCGCGCCAGTCAAAATTCCCACCCACGCGGTAGCCAATCTCCAGGAGGTAGGCGACCGAGTCAGGCAGCGCGCCGGCTGATTGCCAGTTCAGGAGAATAATGGCATCATCGCCGTTGTATGCACTGCCAGAAGCCGGCCCGGTGAGAATGGGTGCGCTCATTTGTACGCTTGCGGTGCCGGTGGCGCGCACGGTGGGCGTCACCTGGGGAGCCGGGGTGTCACTGGCGGCTGGCGCAGCGCCGGCCACCAAAATGACCTGCCCCACGCGCAACCGACTTGGATTGAGGCCAGGGTTGAGCGCCAGCAAGGATGCCACGGTGGTATCGAAGCGCACGGCGATGGCAGCCAGGGTGTCGCCGGCTTTAATGGTGTAGCGAACCGTTCCCGCCGGCGTGCTGACTGGCGTCGGCGTCTCCGGCGCACGCGTGGGCGTGTTGGTGGCTGGGATCTTCGTTGGCGTCGCGGGCGTTGTTGGCGTCGCCGTGGGCGCGAACGTTGGAGTCGGCGTCGCCGTGGGCGCGAACGTTGGGGTCGGCGTTGTGGTAAGTGTGGGGGTTGGCGTCGCGGTGAACGTCGGCGCCGCGGGTGTCAGCGTTTGTGTCTCGGTGACCACCGTAATCGCCACAACGGTCGGCGTGTTCTCATCCACGACTGGTGTTATTCCCTCGATCGCCTGGGTTGGCGTGGCCTCGGTCTGCGCATCCGGCAGGAATGTCGGCGCTGATCGCGCCGGGGTATTCGTGGACGTGGGAAAGATCGTTGTGGGCGCAAGCGCCGACAGGGTTTGTCCCACGCTGCCGAGGTTGATGCGGCTGATCAGAAAAACGGCGACGAGCACGCCAAGGATGCCTAAGCCCATCGCTTGCCACGGGATCGGCAGCCCCGGTCTGAGATTACGCCCACAATGCGGACACACCTGCAGCGCGGCATGACTGCGCCTGCCGCACGCTCGGCAGCGCACGGTCGTCGCGGAGCGCGGCTGAGGAGTGCCGCACACAGGGCAAACGCCCACGCCGCGCCGCAAAGGGGTGCCACAATGCCTACATTGCATGATGACTTTTGCCTCAGAACTTGTCTGCCGACCACAATCTGACGATCCGATCGGTGGTTTGGCAGCCTTTCTTACGATTGAGCGACCCGGAGATGTCGCTGCGCCCCAATCATTATACACACTCGGCTTGGGTGCGCAAGGATTGAAGCGCCGGGGGTGCATTTCCAACTGGGGGCAAGTCGGAGGTCGGGCGATTCAAATCGCTGCAACCACGGCTAAGCCCGCCTGCATTATACTGAGTTTGACTTTACCAGGAAAATGAACTATACTCCTGGCACT
>CAZEPA010000369.1:0-4943 GCA_964513955.1 uncultured Anaerolineae bacterium
ACGCCAGGCACAGCGTGACATCGCCCTCCCCATCAATGCGCGCGCCGGTCGGTTGGCCGTAAGCATCGGTCAACTGGCGCGGGTCAATGCCCGGCGACGGCGCGGGCACGAAAATGGCGCGGCCGGCCTCATCCACGGCTGCACCCGGCCCCACCCCGATGCGCGTGCCGTCGGTGGACGGCGCCACCATCAGGCCGCAGAGCACGCCCTGGCCGAGGGTGAGCCGATCGCGGGCCCAACGCGCACGCACGTGATAGACCTGCTCAAGGTTGAAATGGAAGACATCCATCAACTTACCGTAGAAGTAGCGATTACGCATCGGCGTCGTTAGCCCCACCGGCGCCAGGCTATTGCCGTACGACTGATCACTCATCGGTTCAATCTCCTTTCGTCGAGCCTGTCGGCTCGGTATCTCATGCTCCGGCGTATGCCATACCACGGGCGTCCGGCGCACTCGTGTGCGCGGCCACCCGAAACTCAGGCCAGCCCGGCCCGCTGGCCCACGCGGGCATCCTGGCCGATGGCGCTCCCCGGCTGGCCGCGCCGGGCATCGGGCAAAACCGTTTCCACGCCCAACGGCTGTCCCTGCGCCAGGGTGAGGGCTGGCGGCGGCCCGGCCAGGATGGTATCCACCCCCAACGTGGCCTGCAGGCCAACCCGCAGCGCCGGTTCGATGAGAGACAACCGGCAGCGCAGATGGGCCGGGGCCTCACGCTCCAACAGCGCCTGCAGCCGATTGACTACGGCCGGGTTCGGCAGCTCGGCCGCGTACAGCTGCACCGTCAGATCGAGGATGCGCGTCCCGAAAAGAGGCACGCTGCCCTGCCCCGCACCCAGCAGCACGGCTTGATCCAGCACGGCGGTGGCGCCGAGGGTGGCGCCCTGGGGATGGGCGGGCGAGAGCTGCGTGCCCACACCCAGGGTTGACACGCCCTGCAGCCGCCATGCCCCAGCCAGCAGCGCCCCCTCGTGCACGTACGCTGGAGCGCCAGCCGCCAGTGATACCAGGCGCCGCAGCCCGGCCGCCGTGCCCCGCCGGCCGTAGAGCTCAAACGCCTCAGCGACGATCAACCGGCGCCGGGCATCATCCCACGTGTCGTCGAGATCGAGCGCCAGCCAGCCAGCCAGCCAGGCCAGCCACGGGGCCTGGGAATCGTCGGGCGCGGCCCAGGGATCCATCAGGCGGGGAAGGGTGTCAATGAGCTGTCCTGTGTCTGCCAGCAGGCTCTCGAAAAGGGCCAACAAGCGCGTGAGAAAGTCCCGACTGCCCGCATCCTGTTGGTAGATGGCGGGCAAATGCCGCAGCCAGCCCTCCGCATCGAAGGCAACCCGCAGCTGGTGCAGCACCGGCGACGCGTCATGGTCGCCCTGCAGCTCCCCATACAGCCACAAGGCCGCGGCCGGCTGACTGCGAACCCACAGGTCATCCGCGTCGAGCGGCGCCGCCTCCCAGCCGGTCGGCGGGGGCGGCGGCGGCATCACGGGGTCGCCGCTGAAGGTCCACAGTCGCACATGACAGCCTGCGGCCAGCGGGTCGAGGTCCAGGGTCAGACGCTGCCAGGCGACGGGCCGATCGCTCACGATGAGCGGCCCCGCCAGGAAGGCGCCCTCTGCGACGAAGGCTTGACCGGGCAGCAGATCATCACGCACGCGACCCGCGCCCGGATCAATCCACAGGCGGCCGTGAAGATCGAGACTGAGGCCGGCCAACGGGCCGGTGTAATCGCCCACGACGCCCAGGAGACGACCCTGACCATCGAAAATCAGCAGGCGGCCGCAGCTTGACCCGGCCGCCAGGGCGACGTACAACGTCTCGCCGCTGAATAGGATTCCCACGGGCTGTCCATCAGCCAGCGCCTGCCAGCGCTGCGCCGCGACCTCATCCAGGTTGGCGTCATTGAGCGTATAGAAATGCAGGCTCCCGTCGCGTTCGATGACGAGAAGCCGCTCTTGCCCGTCAATAAGCGCCACCGCCACGGCGGCCGGATCCACCCCAGTCAACGTGAAGGCCAGATCCGCGCGGCCATCTGCGTCCAGCTTCTGCACGCGCTGATTGCCAGCCTCCGCGACGTAGATGGCCCCGGCCGCGTCCACCGCCAGCGCGACCGGCGCCGCGAAGCGTCCCGCGGCATCGCTGGGCTGGGGCTCCGCATACGGATCGGGCTGGCCCCATAGTGCGCGCACTTGCCGCGTGGCCAGGTCAACCACCTGGACGCGGTGATTGCCTGTATCCGCCACGTAGAGCGCCTGTCGTGGGCCGACGATCAGACCCTGCGGCTGGCGCAGCTGGCCGGGCAGGCTGCCTGGACTGCCGAACCACGGCAAGAGGACCGTATCCGTGGCTTCGGCTGGATGGGCGCACACATCCCAGCGCAGCACCCGCGCGCCAACCGGATCAACCACGTAGAGGCTGCCAGCCGCATCCACGCCCAGACTGGCCGGGCCGACCATCGCGACAGCCAGGGCCTGCGCGGTTGGCGGCGGATTCATCACCACTGCCGTGCGCGCCAGGCTCAGCGCGCCGTCGTCGCGAATCACCAGCCCTGGCCGGTCTGCCGCGTGGATCGTCGGCCAGCGGTTTTCCAGATTCAGATAGCGAAATCCTGGCTCGCTCATGCGGCTATCCCTCCACCCCCATCCACACCACGCACCACGCGCCCTCCCGGCGAATCCATTTCGCGACATGACCAGGGTCCTGGTCAAGAATGGAGGATGGATTCGCCCTGGCATTGGCGCCGATGCGCAGGTCGCGCGGCATCAGGACTTGCAGCAGGAACCCAGTGGCGGTCGGCGCACTTACCAGCGCATGGCCATCCCAGGTGATGTCCTGATTTTCCATGCGGTTCCCCATCACGTGCGCCATGTAGCGCGGTGTGGCGCCGAAACCGGCCGCCGTCGTGTCCACCTGCGTCTGCACACCGAGGACGACCTCCGACTCCGTCCACAGATCCCACGGCGTTCGCCCGGCGGTGGTTTGGCCCGCCATGATCAGCGGCTGGGGTGCTGACAGCGCGTAGCGCCGCTCCTTGTCCGCGGCCGCTGCTGCCAGGCGGCAGTTTTGCACCTGGATGCTGGCGAGGACAATGTCCTGGCCGGGACGAAAGCGGCTGTCGGCCGCCGGATCATCAGGCCGCACCCAGCGCAGATCGGGACGCTCGGCCAGGCGCACCGTGCCAGCGGCGTCGCAAGGCCCCGCACGCTGCGCGGCGGGCAGGCTGTTATCGTCGGCATACGCGGCCACCAGGAAGTAGGAGAGCGGGCCAGCCGTTGCCGGGATGGGGACGTCGAGACGATCGGTGAGCACCAGATCACGACCCAGGCAGTCTAGCGCGTAGCCTGGCTGCACGCTGACCACGCGTGCCCCCTTGTCACCGGCGACCTCCAGGCCAAACGCAATGCCCCAGTTGTGCAGACTGCGGTTATGCCACCAACGCAGCTCGCGGTTGTAGTCAAAGAGGGTGTTCAGGTCGGCCGCTCCCAAAAGCTGACCGTCAAAGAAAAGCGCCCGCTGCAGCGCGGCCGCATCGCCCGCATTACTCATCGCCACACCTCGCTATCGGAGCAACCATTCATCGGCTCTACGCCCAACCAATCCACCGTCAGCGGCAAGACCTGCACGTCCCGCATGACCGGCGCCAACCCGCCTTCATCCACGCCAAAGCGTACTTCTAGCACAAAGCGATCACGCGTGGCCTGTGCAATGTTCAAGAACGGCCCTGCGACACCGGCCAAGCTGCGCCACTCCAAACGACCCTGGCGGGCCGCCGCCAGGAAGGGATGCTCGGCCAGAGCGGCCAGGTAGAACGGCGTCTGGCTGAAGCCGCCGTCGCCTGTCTGAATCGTCAGTTGAGTGCGAAACGGATTCTCGTCGGTGACGGCCACCTGCCTCTGCACGCGGCCGCCGGCCAGGTGCGGCCGCACCTGGCGCCCTGCAGTCCGGCGCAGCGAAAAATCCAGGCCGCCCAGGCGGCTCTCGGCTTCGATCCGCACGCGCGCCAGGGGTACGTCCAGCCCCAGGCGAACCTCAGCCGCCAGCGGAGGCGGCGCGCCCGCCAGGCTCGGCCCGGCGTAGCACCAGCGCCAGCTCGCGCTGTCCAGCCCCGCGTGTCCAGGGCGCGTGCGGCCCAGACCAGGAGCCGGCGCGTGATAGCGCAGCACCAGGTCAAACCACCACGGTGGGTCGCCCTGTGTCGGCGTCGGCGGCAGCGGCAAAATCCCGCCCTGGCTCGCCATGACCAGGGAACGACCGTAGGCATCGTACGCCAGGCCCGGCGCCAGAAAGAGATCGCCGAAGGTCTCCTGCACCTTCAGCCCGAACGCGACGCCCCACGTGTCGTGCAAACCGCGCACATGCAGGGCCTGGTGGCGCAGCTCTGAGGCCAGGGCGGCGGTCAAGTCCTGGGCGCCGAGCGGCTGCGGTTCAACAAAACGGACGCGGGCAAGCCCATTATCCATAGATACCTGCCTCTTCCACCGTGATCGCGTGAATGCCTGGGACAACCAGGGTTGTGGGACCCACACACAGGTTGCTGCACGAGTCTGCGCCGCCAGCGACGCGCAGTTCCAGGGATAGGACATGATCAACGCCCTCGACCTGGTCAATGACCTGCAAAATCTCGGCGCGATAAACGTCGCGGCCAAACGGCCAGCCGCGCCCAGCCGGCCCGCCGGTGAGCGGATCCAAAAAGGCGTCTAGGGCCGTGCGGATCGAGGCTGCGACCGCGGCGCGCGCCGCGCCGCGCTGCGCTCGCACGTTCGTGATGACCGTCACCGGCAGGTAGTCCGGGCCGACCACCACCAGCCGCGTGCCCACGACGCGCCGCTGGAACAGGTACTGGCGGACGGCGGCTAGCAAGCCTGGGCTGGGCAGAGGCTGACCACGCGGCAGTTCGGGCACAATGATGACAGTGACAGTGCTGGCTGCGGTGAGGCCAGGATAGGCC
>CAZEPA010000370.1:0-4924 GCA_964513955.1 uncultured Anaerolineae bacterium
CAGATTAACGGCAGTGGCGCCTCGCCCCTGGCGGCCTTGCGCCCGTGTGTCTGGTCCTGTGAAGCTATAACGCAGCGAGAGCCGTCGTGGTTTCAATTTGGCCGAATCTGCGTCAGGGCTGCGCCAGCAAAACGCGCAGGATCAGGCCATGCACCATCTGTTCCACAGGCGCCAGGTCGTCGCGCCAGGGGGAAGCTGCAGAGGCGTGCGCCAGGCGAATGCGTCCCTGCGTGCGCTGCACCACCTGGACGAGAAGAGGATGCGTAAGGCGTGCGGTATTGGCCTCCCAATCGGTGAGCGTGGCTGGCTGTTGGCTGGCGATGACCAGGCTGTTGCCCAGCAGCGCGCCGTCGTTTGGCTCATCAATGATCAGCACACTGGGAAAAACCGCCAGCAGGGTGTTGGTCAGCGCGGTCACCAGGCGATCGTCTTCGGCGGCGCGCGCGACATTGATGGCAACCACGCCGTTGGGGGTCAGATGGTTGCGGACGGTGGTGAAAAACTCCTCGGTCGTCAGATGGAACGGAATGTAGGGCGGACGATAGGCATCCACGGCGATCACATCGTAACGCGCCGCGCTGTGTTCCAGGAAATAGCGGCCATCTTGGGCCACCGCGTGCAGGTTAGGCTGATTCATGCCAAACCAGCGCCGCCCCACCGCAATCACGGCCGGGTCAAGCTCTACGCCATCTATCGGCAGCGGCCCGTAGACTTGCGTGAAGAGGCTGGAGATGGTGCCGCCGGCCAGGCCGATCAGCGCCATACGCTGCACCGCCTCCGGCGGCCGCGGCGCTGGGCTAAAGAAAGGCGCCAGCAGGAAATAGTCCCAAATGCCATCGACCAGGCCCCCCGCGGCTGGACGGTAGACCGAATGAATCCCCTGTCCTTCGTTCAATTTTAGGAGCACCTCGCCGCGACCCTGCAGCACCTGGATATAGTTGTAGGCTGATTCGGTTTCATAGAGAAGATTAGCCTGCGGTTTGATGGCAGCCGGATTTTGGAGCGCCAGCGCCAAAATCAGCAGCCACAGGATCACGTAGGACCAGGGCGGCCGACGCCTGGCCTGCCAAAGCCCGGCGATCGCCAGGCCGAGCAGCAGCAAGCTCAACACCAGGAAAGTGCGGCGCGTGCCCAGGTTCGGAATCAGCAGGAGCACAGCCCCAAAGGTGCCGCTGATGCTCCCCAGGGTAGCGAGGGCGGAAAGGCGGCCGGCTGTCTGCCCGCTGTGCTCCACGTCGGCCAGGGACAAGCGCACCGCGAAGGGAGTCACGCAGCCCAGCAAGGTCACCGGGACGGCGAACAGCGCCAGGACGGCGAGGAAGGAGCCCAGCAGCAGCGCCGCGTCGTACGCGGCAAAGCCGGCTGCGGCCAGCGCCAGCAGCGGCCGGCTGACCACAGGAATGAGGCCGACAGCCCCCGCGCCCCAGGCGGTCAAGCGGTAGAGGGTTTCCGCGTGCGGTGAGCGGTCGGCCAGACGGCCGCCCAGCCAGGCGCCGGCCGCCAGGTAGAGTAGGATCAGGCCGATCAGGTTGGCCCATACGATCAGTGAATTGCCAAACCAGGGGTCGAGCAGCCGCGAGCCGGCCAGCTCAACGCCCAGGGTCACGAGGCCAGCCACGAAGACCAGCAGGTTGAGAAAACGTGTAGGCGGTGTCATCAACCCGGATTGTACACGGATTGAATGGGTGTGTAAAACCAGGGCGGCGCGGGCTACTGCGATTCATCAAGCTGAGTGAGTCTGCCGACGCCAAAATTCCTACCCGCAACGGCGTTTTATGAAGTAAACACAACGGGCGCTAGACATTCCGCACGCACGACAAATTAGACCAAATGTTCTATTTGTGGTATGATGATGCACCCCACAGCTCTGCAACAACTATTGCCAAACCCACGTTTTGTGAAAGGAAAGGAGCACACAGATGTACGTTGTCACTGAGTACCCGGATGGGATATTCTGTTGGGTTGACTTGACGACGCCTGACCAGGAGAGCGCCAAGACCTTTTACGCCGGCCTCTTTGGCTGGCAAACCGAAGACCTGCCAACCGGGATGGGGTCCATGATGTATACGATGTTGATGATGGACGGCCATAGCGTAGCTGGCCTTGGCCCGATGAGACCTGAAATGCAGGCCCAAGGCATACCGGCCTTCTGGACCGGCTACATCAAGAGCAGCGACGTGGATGCCGCCGCAGCCCGGGTGGCGGAAGCCGGCGGCGTGGTGATGATGCCGCCGATGGACGTCATGACCCAGGGACGCATGATGTTGGCGCAAGACCCGACTGGTGCGATGTTTGGCATATGGCAGCCGCGCGATCACACCGGTTCGCAGCTTGTGAACATGCCGAACACGCTGGTGTGGACTGAGCTGCAGACGCGGGGAACCGCGCAAGCCATCCCGTTCTATAGACACGTATTTGGCTGGACTGAGACGACCGATGAGACCGGCTATACGGTGTTCGCTCAGAACGGGCGGCGCCATGCCGGTATGATCAAGATGGACGAGAACTGGGGCAACATACCACCCAACTGGGCGCTGTACTTCATGGTTTCTGATCTCGCAGCCATCGTCGCCTCTGCGCAGGCTTTGGGCGGACGCGTGCTCGTACCGCCGACGCCGGCCGGGGAGATGGGCCACTTTGCTGTGCTGCAGGATCCGCAAGGCGGAGTGTTTAACGTCATGCAGACTGACCCCGCCTACGTGGATCCGCCGCCAGGGGCTGAAACCAGCGTAAGCTGACGAGCTGCTGCTAGATGGCGCACGCGCTTGCGTTCGCCCGGTCGCTGCCGCCTAAATTGAACTACCACACCGGCGTTCCTGGTGCGAGAGACCCTCTCAAAATCTGTTGAGATCTTGAGAGGGTTTTTGTTGGGCCTCTATCCCGATGGTGTAACGTTTCCTGGGGTGGCCTAGACTGAATTCCGTCTTCACCCTGCAAACGCGAAGGCTGAGATGTTCACCTTTCAAACGCGGAGGTTTCCATGTTCGATTTCACCGACCAGGTTGTCCTGGTCACGGGCGGCAGCGGTAACCTGGGCAGCGCTGCGGTGCGGGCTTTTTTGGCGGCCGGCGCACACCTGATTGTGCCTGATCGCAGCGTGGGGCGGCTGGCCGGGCAGTTCCCAGCCCTGGCGCAGGGCGCCGGCCATTTCCTGGCCGATGGCGTGGATGTGACGCAGCCGGCCGCCATGGCCGCGCTGGTGGAGGAGATCAAGCGACGCTTTGGCCGCCTGGATGTGCTGGCGAATACGGTCGGCGGTTTCAAGGCCGGCGCGCCGGTGCACTTGACGCCGTTGGACGTGTGGACCGACATGCTCAATCTGAACGCACGCTCGGTCTTTGTCACCAGCCAGGCGGTGATTCCGCTCATGCTGGCGCAGGGCAGCGGCCGCCTCATTCACACCTCGGCGCGCGCGGCGCTGGCCGGCGGCGCAAACGCGGCCGCTTACAGCGCGTCCAAGAGTGCAGTTGTGCGCCTGGTGGAAAGCATGGCGGCCGAATTGAAGGACGCGGGGATCACGGTCAACTGCATCTTGCCCGGTAC
The DNA here is from genome assembly GCA_964513955.1 of uncultured Anaerolineae bacterium. Lineage (GTDB taxonomy): Bacteria > Chloroflexota > Anaerolineae > SSC4 > Amarolineaceae > Amarolinea. The sequence goes on from CAZEPA010000370.1 coordinate 3,544, forward strand.
GATTGACACCCCCGACAACCGCCTGGCCTCACCCGGCGCAGACTCTAGCCGTTGGGTCGCGCCGGAGGCCATCGCCGATGTGATCCTTTTCCTGGCTTCGCCCGCGGCCCGCGCGGTGAGCGGCGCCGCGATTCCTGTGTATGGAAGGAGCTGAGACGTTCATGACGATGCCGTTTTTGGAAATGCAAGCGAACTGGCGCGAGACGCTGACTAGCCTGCACCGGGCGGCGCGCGTCCTGGCGACGGTGCATCGGCTGGTGCGCGAACCGCTGCCCAATTACCTGGAGCTGGCGCTGTACGTCACGCCAACGGGGCTGGCCACGGCCGGTCTGCCGCGCGGCGGGCAGGCCGTGCTTGATTTTGTCCAGCCGGCGCTGATCTACACGTCGGCCCGTGGCGATGCGCAAACGTTTCCGCTGCAGGGCCACAGCCAGGCCACCCTGTTCGCCGCGTTTTTTGGCGCGCTGCGTATGGCTGACCTGGCTGATGTGCTGCCCGCCGGCGGCGATGTCAGTCAAGCCGTGCTGGCGACATTGGCCGCGCGCGGACGACGCAAGACGCCCGCCCTTGAAACGCTGTTCGACGTCACGCCGCTGGTCATCGCGCCGCAGGTAGCGGCCGATTATGCGCTGATTGTGTACCGCATGTTTATGGCGCTTGCACGCTTCCGCGCGCGCCTGTCTGGTCTCATGACGCCGCTGGTCATGTGGGCCGAGCACTTCGATCTCTCGACGCTTTGGTTCCCTGGCGTGCAGGCCGATGAGTGGGAGCCGCATCTTAACTTCGGTTTTGCGCCTTACAGCCCTGGAATCGAGGCGCCGTATTTTTACGCTTACGCCTACCCTTACCCTGCGCATTTCGATCCACCGCATTTGCCTGCTGACGCGGCCTGGCATACAGCGGGGTGGACAGGCGTGACGCTGCCGTACGCCGCAATCGCCGCGCAAGCCGATGCCGAGGGCTTCGTCGAAGCGAGCTGCGCCGCCATCTTCGATGCACTGCGGCCCTTGCTTGGGGGCGACGACGCTTGAGGCGCGCAGCGAGCTGGTGACAGATGAAACGGCTGCCCTGGCGCTGGGCGGACGAGCTTGAGGGTCTGACCATCAGACCAAAAAGAGGATGCCGATACACCGTTGACCGACCCGGCGCTCGCGCAGGCCGCGTGGGTTGGTTTGCTGAGAAAAAGGCGCGATGTGGGCCTGCGATGGATCTCGATCCGCGACCTTGAACCTGGACGGGCGGATGATCCAAAGGTCATGCCGTTGCTGATAACCTTGCCGCCGTCCGCCAGTCCATGCAGACTGGGTCGGGGGGGGCCCCGAGGAGGGGGGGGGGGGGCGCCAACAAATTTGTTTTGGCTTAACCGCACACCCGAGCGGGC
>CAZEPA010000371.1:0-4917 GCA_964513955.1 uncultured Anaerolineae bacterium
ACGGTGACGCCGGGCAATCCGTCCAGCTCGGTCAAAATGGCTGCGTTCAAGACCTGGTCATAGCGTTGGATGGCCTCCATGCCGGCCTGCAATTGCTGACGCCGCGAGCCTGAGGCGCCAGCCTCGGTCTGTCCGAGTTGGGCCAGGTAGTTAACGGCGGCCAGCGCGCCGACTATGCCTTCGTGGTTTTGAGTACCGGTTTCGAATTTATGCGGCGGCTTGTTCTTGGCCGGCCGCACCTTGTACGCAGTCAGGCGGTCGAGCAGGTCATAGCGGCCAAAGAGAATGCCGAGGTGCGGCCCGAAGAACTTGTAGGCCGAACAAGCCAACAGATCACAGCCGAGGGCCTGCACGTCCAGTGGGCCGTGCGGCGCATACTGCACCGCATCTACGAAAATGAGAGCGCCCACCTCGTGCGCCCAGCGCGTCAAGGTGGCGACGTCGTTGATAGTGCCAGTGGCATTGGACGCGTAGCCAACGGCAAGCAGCCGTGTGCGCTCATTGAGCAGCCCATGCAGGCCTTCCATATCCAGGGTGCAATCGTCTGGGTTGAAGTCGGCCCAGCGCACGGTGACGCCGCGGTCGGCCGCCATCATCACCCACGGCGTGATGTTGGCGTCATGATCCAGTCGCGTCACGATGATCTCATCGCCTGGCCCCCAATCGCGCCCCAGCGCGCGACTAACACCGAAGGTGAGGGTTGTCATGTTGGGGCCAAAGATAATCTCGTCAGGCGAAGCCGCGTGCAAGAGATGCGCGACCGCTGCGCGGGCCTCTTCGATGAGGGCATCGCTGCGCCGGCTGGTGGCAAAGGGGCCGCCGCGATTGGCATTGTGATGAGCGAGATAGTCGCTCATCGCGGCGATGACGGCCGCTGGCGCCTGTGTGCCGCCCGGATTGTCCAGGAAAATCACCGGCAAATCGTTCATTTGCTGGGCAAGGGCCGGAAACTGTGTACGGATCGTCGCAAAAGGGAATGATTGGTTCATGGTTGCTCGGCTTCAGGTTAGTTTGTTGCAAACAGCGTGGGATAAGCCCGATTTTACCCGCGCCAGGTCATTCGGGCAAGGCGACAAGGCTTGATCATCGGGTCAAATGAAAATGTCATGAAGAAACCGTAAAGAGTTCTGAACCTTATCAGCGGCGCTTTGACAAGCATCCATTGATGTGTTAAACTCTCGCCAACTATCAGTGTTTATATTGCGCCGGTTTGTTGGTCGGTCCATGATCGCCACGACCATGTGAAGGCCATTGTTCAGTGACCCCAAACTTTCTCCAAGATGGCCCAGGCTGGCGCCAGTTCCAGGCAATGTGTTCCAGTGTGGTTTATGTCCCGTCTTGACACCTGATGCGAAAGGATTGAACCGGTAGCATTTATGGTCTCATGTTCGTTCATTGTTCATCCTTCCACTATGCCCAACCACGGAGGCGCCCATGGGAGTCCTGCTTGACGTTCGTGGACTGTATACACAGTTTTTCACGAAAGATGGCATTGTCAAAGCCGTCAACGGCATTACGTATTCTCTCAATGAAGGGGAAACCCTGGCGATCGTCGGCGAAAGCGGCTGCGGTAAGAGCGTTGGCGTCATGTCATTGACCCGGCTCATTCCCTCGCCCCCCGGCAAAGTAGTGGCCGGTGAAGTGATTTTTGACGGCCGCGACTTGCTCAAACTGGAACCGGATGAGTTGCGACAGATTCGCGGCAATCGGATTGCCATGATCTTTCAGGATCCGATGACATCGCTCAACCCGGTGCTTACGATCGGCTATCAGATCAGCGAAGCGCTCATCCTTCACCTGGGCATGAATAAGGAACAGGCGCGCAAGCGCAGTGTAGAGCTGTTGGAACTGGTCGGTATCCCGGGCGCGGCCAATCGCCTTGACGATTACCCGCATCAGTTCTCGGGCGGCATGCGCCAGCGTGTGATGATCGCGATGGGGCTGTCGTGCAACCCGCAGTTGCTCATTGCAGACGAACCGACCACGGCCCTCGATGTGACCATTCAAGCGCAGATTGTGGACCTGGTGCAGCGCCTGAAAGATGAAATTGGCATGGCGGTCATCTGGATCACCCACGACCTGGGCGTTGTCGCCGGCATGGCCGAGCGGGTGATCGTGATGTACGCCGGTTTCATTGTGGAAGAGGCGGCCGTGCGTGATCTGTATGACAACCCACGCCATCCTTACACCTTAGGCTTGCTGGGATCATTGCCCCGCCTGGACGAAGACAAACCGGTGCGCCTCAAGTCCATCGAAGGTTTTCCGCCCGACCTGGTGGCCTTGCCCAAGGGCTGCCCCTTCGCGGCGCGCTGTGTCTATAAGATCGGCAAATGCGAAACAGAAAACCCCCCGATGGAGCCGGTCGGCCCGGCGCACAGGGCGGCCTGTTGGGTAGACGTCACCACCGGAGGAGTGCGGCCATGAGTACGAACGGTTCAGTAAAGTCGGACGATTATATCCTGCGCGTCGAAGGGCTGAAAATGCACTTCCCCATCACCCAGGGTATTCTTTTCCAGAAACAGGTTGGCGCGATCAGGGCGGTTGACGGCTTGACTTTCAGTATCAAGCGCGGCGAAACCCTGGGCCTGGTGGGTGAAAGCGGCTGCGGAAAATCTACGACCGGGCGTTCGATCTTGCAGCTCTACCGCCCCACGGCCGGCCACGTCTTTTTTGAGGATAAGGACCTCACCCTGCTGAACGGGACGGAGATGCGCCACCAACGCCGGCAGATGCAAATGATCTTCCAGGATCCTTATGCCTCCTTGAACCCACGCATGACCGTGGGCAACATCGTGGGTGAGCCGTTGGACGTACACAATATAGGCGACAAGCAAAGCCGCCGCGACCGCGTAGCCGAACTGCTGCAGATTGTTGGTCTCAACCCGTATTTCGTCAACCGCTATCCCCATGAGTTTTCAGGCGGTCAGCGCCAGCGCATCGGCGTGGCCCGTTCCCTGGCCATCAACCCGAAGTTCATCGTCTGCGACGAGCCGATTTCTGCGCTGGATGTTTCGATCCAGGCGCAAATCGTGAATTTGCTGGAAGACCTGCAGGCCAAATTTGGCCTCACGTATCTGTTCATTGCTCATGACCTGTCCATGGTGCGCCACATCAGCAACCGCGTGGCCGTGATGTACCTGGGCAAAATCGTGGAATTGACGGAGCGCACGGAGCTCTATCGCAACCCGCTGCACCCGTACACCCAGGCGCTTCTCTCGGCCGTGCCGATCCCCGACCCACGGGCGGAAGAAAAGCGCAAGCGTATCATTCTGAAGGGCGATGTGCCCAGCCCGGCTAATCCACCTAGCGGCTGCTACTTCTCCACCCGCTGTCCGCGGGTGATGGATAAATGCCGCGAGGTGGAACCAGAGTTCAAGAGTGTTGGCGGCGACCATTATACGGCCTGCCATCTCTACTAAAGTAACTGCCGCCAGTAATTTGATGACGAAAGGGGGTGATTGCGGCCTTTGGCTTTCTTCTGCTTGTTCATACGGCCTGGCACGCTGCGTTGAACACAGCACCACGCGCATCACGGTAAATGGTTGTGATGCGCGACGATTCTTCTGTATACCCTATTTGGAGGAGATACTCATGCGTTCGACAAAGTGGACTGTTTTGCTCGCAGTCCTGGTTGTTGCTAGTTTGGTACTGTCGGCCTGCGGCGGCGCCGCGCCGACGCCGGTCAAAGAGACCGTGGTGGTTGAAGTCACCAAGGAAGTTGTCAAAGAAGTCGAGAAGACCGTCGTGGTCGTCGCGACGCCAGAACCGGCGCCGGCCGGCCCCAAGAGCGTGCGCATAAACTTCGGCGCCGGCGACGTGCCGACGATTGACCCGGCCATCTCTACCGACACGTCATCCGTGCAGGTGGTTGATGCGACGACCGTTGGTCTGACCCGCCAGAACGAAGTGACGTCGCTGCTGAAGCCTGGCATGGCGACCAAGTGGGACATCTCTGCCGATGGCAAGTCCTACACCTTCTCTCTGCGCAACGATGTGCCGTGGGTGAAGTACGACGGCGGCAAGAATGCAGTCGTCAAGGTACAGGACTGCAATGGCGCCGATCGTATGGTCAACGCCTATGACTTCCAGTATGGCATCCTGCGCACGCTCAGTCCCGCGACCGCGTCGGACTACGCGTATGTGCTGAACTTCGTGATCGCGGGCGCCACCGACTTCAACAGCGGCACCGTGACCGACACCGCGAAGGTGGGCGTGACCGTGGTTGACACGTACACGTTGAAGATTGACTTCAACGAACCTGCGGCCTACAACGCCGCCATCGCCGGCCTGTGGGTGGCGCATGCCCAACCCAAGTGGATCATCGAAGGCGACGACTGCACCAGCGCCCGTGGCGAGCGTTGGACCGAGCCTGGTTTCTTCCAGAGCTATGGCCCCTTTACGCTCAAGAGCTGGATTCACGACTCCACAATGACGATCGTCAAGAACCCCTTCTGGCCCGGAACCGAAGAGACGCCGCAGGCCAAGCTGGATGAAGTCAGCTTCACCATGCTGGATGAGCAGGCCGCCTTCGCCGAGTACGAAGCGGGCAATCTGGATGCCACCGCCGTCCCCTCCACCGACCTGGATCGGGTCAAGGCCGATGCCACCCTTTCCAAGGAACTCGTGGTCGCGCCGAACACCTGCACTTACTACTACGGGTTCAACACCCAGGCCCCGTTCGTGGATGATGCCCGTGTCCGCCGCGCCCTGTCAGAGGCGATTGATCGCCAGGGCCTGATTGACAACGTGCTCAAGGGCGGCCAGCAGCCCGCGCAGTGGTTTGCCTATCCGGGCATCGCCGGCGCGCCGACCATGGCTGATCATCCTGACCTGGGCGTCAAGTTCGACGTGGCCGCGGCCAACAAGGACCTGGATGCCTACCTGGCTGAGAAGGGCCTGACCAAGGACAAGGTTGAC
>CAZEPA010000372.1:0-4905 GCA_964513955.1 uncultured Anaerolineae bacterium
GCGCACCGACCCCTTCGAGCGGGCCGACATCACCTCCAACACCTACTGGGACTGGATGATCGACCGCGTCTACCTGACCTACGCCGCCCAGTACATCGTGCGCGAGTTCCTGGGGACCTTCAGGGAGTTCCCGCCGCGCATGAAGCCGGCGAGCTTCACCGTCGACGACGTGCTGAAGAAGATGGAACAGAGTTTCGACTATTAGCTTCCGAGGCGCCGGGCGCTTTGAAAGCGCCCGGCGCCTATCAGAGAGAGAAGATCTCCGTTGATGAAGATACGTGCTTTCCTTGTGGTCTGTGCCATCGCATTGCTGCCGGTTGCCCTTAGCTACGGGCCGTACCATCGGTCAGCATTTCAACAACGCTGAAATTGGCTACAAGGTGGCCGGGCTCTTCAAGCGCGGCGTCCTGGTGTCCGGCACCTTGAACAGCGCACACACCGTCCGCATCGAGCCGCCGCTGGTCATCACCTACGAGCACGCAATGCTGGATCGGTTGGCGGATACGCTGGCGGAGATTCAGCGAGGAATGTAGGGCGTGGTGCGTGAAGTGTGGAGCACATCAAATCATAGAGGAGGAAGCTCAATGATCAGCACGGCAGCAGTTGCGGAAAATGCAGATCAAAACAGGATTGGAGCAGCCATCCGCCGAGTGGTAGAGCTGACCGGCGGAATGGATTGGCTCGAGGCCGGCCAGACTGTAGTCATAAAGCCTGCCCTCAATTCCGCAGGACAGTTTCCCTTTACAGCCAGTCCAGGGGCCTGTGCTGAACTGGTCCGCATGTGCCTCGAACGGGGCGCGGCGATGGTGTTCGTGGCCGACGAAATGGGCTTTGAGCACACGATGTTAAAACACTGGAAAACGGGCCAATATGATGGATACGATAAAGATCGAACCGTTCAAGCGTTCCAGAAGACCGGGATAACTGACGCTGTCAACCAGGTTGGCGATGAGCTTGACGCCAGAGATCGCATCCACATTACGACCTTCCGCGAGGACGGTTGGCGAAAGCACGAGTTTACTGGTCAGTACTCTACCCTAAGCCGTGCATGGGTCCGCAAGCAGTTAAAGCAGGCCGACGAGTTGTCTTCCGGCCGCAAAGCCCGGCGCGCGTACATACCCCGGCTTTTTGATGGGAGATATGTGCCTCAGCTTGTTGGGCCGAGGTCCAACCGGGCGGTCAGCGGGTTGTATGTGCCTATCCTGCTGGACAAAGCTGATCATATCATCAATGTTTTTCGCATTTCGACCCATGTCTGGTCCCAGTTCACCATGGCCATCAAGAACTGGATCGGCATCATGCGCCCGGACGATCGAGTGTGGATGCACCAACTCAACTATCTCAGGAATAATCGGCATATCATGAACGGGCTGGGGCATGATCACCCGATCAGAACCGAGCCACCTTATCATGAACAATTAGCAGATTTACACTTACCCCACGCCGAAAAAGAAAGGCTTTGCGTCGCCGATGCTACTCAGATTATTTTGACCGGGGGGCCGGACCAGACGGACCGACCTTTATGCCGGACCAATCTGGTGCTGGCGGCAAGCGACATCATCGCAGCGGATGTGGTCAGTCTGGCCATACTACGGTACGGCACCATGAAAGCTCCTGATGGCCTGCTCGGGCAGGCTGAACCTCAGCCTGCCGGGTGGCTTGACGCCCTCCGTTCTAAATACAAGGACTTGCGATGGCCGGAAGAAGAACATATTTTCCGGGGAACCGACTCGAAACTCTGTGATCCGGAGTTTAGCAACTGGGACTGGGTTGCAGTCCAACGGGCGAGGGAGCTTGGTCTCGGCGCCGCAGGCCCGGACGATCTACGTTTGGTCTTTCCTGAAGAGGGGGTGCCATTCGAGGTGTCCCGTGAGAAACGTGCCTGGATTATTGAAGATGCTCTACGCTCACCGCAGTATAGCCTGAATCCGTCCGCCAACCGGACCGACAAAGTAGAGTCTACTTGAGTGACACCAATCTGGCGAGCATTGGCATAATCGCTAACATGACACCGGACGCCACCTTGTCGAGCAAGCAAGGCGCAGAGATTGACGCGAAGCACGCCTTCACCATCCTGCGCAGGTTGCACCTAAGCGTGTTTCTCACGTCGCTGCCTTTCGGCATGCTGGTCTTCGGCCTGCCCCTGATCGCCCGTGAGCTGGGTGCCAGCACCATTGCGTTCGGCGGGTTGTTAGCAGCCTACGCGCTGCTCGTCGTCGTGGTTCAGCCCATCGTGGGGTATGGATTAGACCGCTTTGGCCGACGGCCGTTTCTGATCGTCGGCCTGCTGGGATACGCTGTCTCGAACGCGATCTTCGGGCTGGCCTCCGATGTAGGCGGTCTGTTTCTGGCGCAGCTGACACAGGGCATAGGCGCAGGCTTGCTGTTTCTGGCGATACTGACCGTTGTGTCCGACCTGGCGCCAGAGGACAACCTTGGCCAGGAATACGGGCGCATCGAGGAAATGTCAATTCGCGGTATTCTGGTCGGGACGGTGACTGGCTTCGCGCTGCTCCACCTGCTGAGTCAGGGCATTCCTGGTAGCGACCCTGGCGCGGGGATAGCTCTCATCAACGGCTGGCGCATGCTGTTCTTTGGGTTTACGGCCGCCACCCTGCTGGCGGTGGTGCTTGTCTGGCGCGGAGTTCCCGAGTCGCTTGAGCGCAGCGCTGACCACTCGCCACAAGCGTCAGTCGCGGCGAAGGCTCAAGCGCTGAAGGCCGCAGACCGCCGGCGTCTGCCCGGCCAGTTGCGCCTTTTTCTGGTGATTGTAATTCTGACGGCAACTGCCGCCGCGATCATGAGTCCGATTCTGATCAAATACCTGTATGACAACGTCTCGCCCAATCTGTTTATGGTGGCGCTGGCCTTTTTACCGGCTACACTCGCGGGGACGGTGCTGCCCTCGCGGCTGGGCGGATTGAGCGATCGTTTCGGGCGACGTCCGCCGCTGATCATCGCGCTTATCGTCAGCGGTTTAGCTGCGCTGGCCGTCCCACTGGTGCAGTCGCTGTGGCCGTTGGCGCTGCTGTGGGTTTTTGAGGCAGCGGCCCTCGCGGCAGCGATTCCCGCCGAGGAGGCGCTGGTGGTGGACATCTCGGATGAAGACCAACAGGGCACCGCCTTAGGATTCTTTACTGCGGCTGCTGGGCTGGGTGGCGTGATCGGGCCGTTGTTGGGCGGTTGGTTATATGATCGCGTTGCAGCGTGGGGGGCGTTCGGCGCCAGCGCGCTGTTGATGCTAGTCGGCGCTGGGCTGATCTGGTTACTGGTGCGCGAGCCGTCACATTCTGAGGCGGCTACGGCGTAGGTTCGGAAAGATCACAAATTCTGATGGAAGAAGCAAGAATGTCGCAGCATGACACACACACGGCCATTACGGATATGCTGATTTTCTGGAACTACGGCGCAGTCAAGCAAGCGCTCGTCGAGCAGGCGCAGCAGGACGGCTGGGTCATCGTCAGCATGAAGGATGACTGGAAACAGATCTTTCCTGCATAAGGACGGTAGTTTCGCTCATTTTACTGGCACCATTGACCAATTCGGTATTGGTGGAGCTTGCTTCCGCCGACCATCCTGATTTTGTGCCGGGAACCGGAATTCGGAGAGAAAAGTCATGAAACGACAGTTCATCAACCGCAACACCATCGGCCAAGACCTGACCGCGGGGCTGGTTCTGGGCATTCAGAGCATTCCCGACGGCCTGGCCAATGGGCTGCTGGCGCTTATCAATCCCATCTACGGGCTGTACGGCTACATGGTGGGCACGTTCACCGGCGCGTTCTTCACCAGCTCTGCGTTCATGAGCATTCAGGCCACCAGCGCCATGGCCCTGGTCGTGGCCAGCGTACCCCAGATCACCCGCGGGCCCGACCCGAACGCACCACTGTTTACCCTGGCGATCCTCACCGGGCTGTTTATGCTGGCCGCCGGGCTGCTCAAGCTGGGGTCACTCGTGCGGTTCGTGCCCAACGCGGTCATGACCGGCTTTATCAACGCCGTCGCCGTCCTTATCATTTTGGGGCAGCTGGACGACCTTACCGGTTTTAGCACCACGGGCGCCAATCGCATCGTCCGGACGTTTGACCTGCTGCAAAACCTGGGTCAGGTTCATCTGCAGACGCTCATGATAGGTGTCCTGACCATCGTCTTGATCCTGACGCTGGAGAAGACGAGCCTGAAGTCGTTGGGTATCGTGGTGGCGATGGTGGTCGCCTCGCTGGCCGTGCCCCTGTTGGGCGCCAACGACGTGGCATTGGTGCGCGACGTCGCTTCCATTCCCGATTCGCTGCCGCGGCCGATGCTGCCCTCGCTGGCCGTCGTTCCCGGCCTGATCATTCCGGCGCTGGCCCTGACGTTTGTCGGCCTGATGCAGGGCGCAGGGATTTCCCAATCCATCCCCAACCCCGACGGACGTTACCCCGATGCCTCCGGCGACTTTGTCGGGCAGGGCGTGGCCAATATCTTCTCCGGACTGTTTCAGGGCACGACTGTGGCCGGTTCGCTCTCGGCTACGGCCCTGGTGGTCAGCGCCGGGGCGCGTTCCCGGTTCGCCAACATCTTCGCCGGGGTGGTGATGGCCCTGGCGATCGCTTTCTTTGCCCGTTTTGTGGGTGCTATTGCCATGCCGGCGCTGGCCGGTTTGTTGATCGTGGTCGGTTTCCGCACGCTGAAGCCGGCGCAAATCAGAATGGTCTGGCGGACGGGCACGGTGCAGCAGGCGGTGATGGCCCTAACCTTTTTGGCCGCCCTGTTCATCCCGCTGCAATACGCCGTGCTGGTCGGCGTAGCCCTGGCGGTGTTGCTCTATGTCTTTCAGCAATCCAACAAAGTTACCGTCAAAGCCTGGGAGATCGGTCCGGGCCAATATCCGGTGGAGAAATACCCGCCCGCAGTCGTACCGCC
>CAZEPA010000373.1:0-4885 GCA_964513955.1 uncultured Anaerolineae bacterium
TATCTCTCCCCCGTGGCTATCGAATTCTGCAACACTCTCTGCGGGCGATTGAAACTATCATCTTATCCTCCTGTGTATGAGTTTCAGAACTCGGGTCGCAAGACAACGAATCGCCTGCGGGCGATTGAAACCAGATACCTGGCGAGCTCGCGGGCCTCGCCGTCGGTCGCAAGACAACGAATCGCCTGCGGGCGATTGAAACCAAACTGTCCTGCCGCATGGCCCAACGAACGTGCGTACGTCGCAAGACAACGAATCGCCTGCGGGCGATTGAAACAACAGATCGCGCACGAAGCTCGAGGCAGCTTCGTACGCGTCGCAAGACAACGAATCGCCTGCGGGCGATTGAAAATTGAGACATTTGTCGGGTACTCCCTGGAGGGTTGGAACAGTCACGACTGATTACGCACTGATTACGCACTGATTACGAAAAGCGTAATCAGTGGCGCTGACTGATTACGCTTTTTCGAGGTCGGAGTCGAAAAACGCAGACGTGAGCGGCAACGGCGCTGACTGATTACGCTTTTTTTGAGCCGGAGATCGGGGGCGCTTGCCAGGTCAATCAGGCGCTGCGCAACGCTGCCGGATGCGCTGCAAGACGCGCAGATTGATCAGGAGATAGATTAGAGTGTTCAGGTTGGCAATGGCCTGGCCGTTGCGGATGTGCGGGCGTTCGATGCCAAGCGCCACGGCCTGAGAGTTGATGCGTTCGACGGCGGTGCGCTGCTTGTAGATGTCCTTGTACGCCTGGCTCTCGCGGTCGAGGGTGTAACGCAAGCGAGCGCCGATGCTCGTAGGCATCGCGGCCGTGCAGTCTTTCCCGCAAGACGTCAAAAACAGATCGCGCAGCGCCTGGCGCTGCCTGTAGTTTGCTGCGCCAAGATGAGCGGCGCTTTGTTGCCTGATCTTGTTGGCCGAGACATTGCCGGTGATGAGGCCGCAAAACATACGGCCTGCTGACCCCATATGAAGATGACGCAGACGTTCGATCCTGATGCTTATGCGTGGCTGGCCCGCGCGCTAGACGCCATCCCTTCTTCCCTTGACCTGGCGCGGCTGCCAGGCTCAACCTCCTCTTCCCTATTCCTGGTGCAGTTCATGTGCGGCCGCCAAGCGCAGCGGTTTGTCTTACGCGTGCTCGACAACGTGGAATGGCTGGCCAACGAGCCTGACCTGGCCGTGCACGAGGCCGCCGCGCTGGACGAAGCGCAAAAGGCCGGCCTGGCCGCGCCGCGGCTTGTGGCCTGCGCCGCAGATGACGTGGGCTTCGGCGCGCCGGCGGTCTTGATGTCCTTCATCGAAGGCCGCATCGAACTGGCGCCGGCGGATTTCCAGGCCTGGCTGCGTGGCCTGGCTGGCGCGCTGGCCTTGATTCACCAGCACCCTGCGCACGGTTTTCCCTGGCGCTTCCGCAGTTGGGTGAAACGGGCCACGCTGGCCCCGCCCGCGTGGACGACGATTCCCCGCGCCTGGGAACGAGCCATCGAACGGGTCTGCGGGCCTGAACCAGCCGCGCCGCTGGTCTTCATTCATCGCGACTATCACCCGGCGAATGTGCTCTGGCAGGGCGGCGCGGTCAGCGGCGTGGTTGACTGGATCAACGCCTGTCAAGGCCCGGCCGGCGTGGATGTGGCGCACTGTCGAACCAACCTGGCCTTGATGGTCGGCCCCTCGGCTGCGGACCAGTTTCTGGAGGCGTACGCCAAAGCCGACCCTGGCTTTACTCACGACCCGTACTGGGATCTCGACTCTTTGCTGGATATGTGCCTGCCGGAACCTACCTTTTATCCACCCTGGCAAGATTTCGGGCTCGATTTTCTTGGGCCAGAGATGCTGGCGTTGCGCGTCGACGCCTATCTTGAGTCTGTCATGCAGCCTCGCGAACGGCCGTGGTGAACATTTCGCCTACCGCTGAAGCCGTCTGGCGACGAAGCGGAAGCTCCAGCATGGTTCATTCGGGATTCCGATGGGTTTTTGCCAGGTAGCTACATGGCTTCCGACTCCTAACCGGCTGGATTCCTCGACAATTAGCTTGAGATTTTGCGCGAACCGCGGTAGAATAACTCTTGTGAATACTGCATTCAATCTGAAGTAGTTGACATTCATCGCGACGAATTGATGGCAAACTGGGAACTCGCCGTGGCCGGCGACGAACCGTTTCGGATCGCACCGCTTCGATGAGGAGACAACCACGATGAACACGTTGCTTTCCTTCAAAGCATCTGTCCATTTCGGAACGGTGACTTGGCCGGGGAACATTGACATCGCGCCCAAAACGCGATGGGCGCGATCCATTCCAATCTGACAAGGGAGGAAAGAGAGAATTCTGCCGTGACCTACCTACCTGCTAGCACCCGTTACGATTCGATGACGTACCGCCGCTGTGGCCGCAGCGGCCTGCAGCTGCCCGCGATTTCGCTGGGCCTGTGGTACAACTTCGGCGGTGTTGATTCGCTGGAAAACGCGCGCACGATGATCCACCGCGCTTTTGACTTGGGCATCACCCACTTCGATCTGGCGAACAACTACGGCCCGCCGCCCGGCTCGGCCGAGGAGACCTTTGGCCGCATCCTGGCCCAAGACCTGGCTGCCTACCGTGATGAGCTGATCATTTCCAGCAAGGCCGGCTATCTCATGTGGCCGGGGCCTTACGGCGAGTGGGGTTCGCGCAAGTACCTGGTGGCCAGCCTGGACCAGAGCCTCAAGCGCATGGGCTTGGATTACGTGGACATCTTCTACAGCCACCGGCCGGATCCAAACACACCCCTGGAGGAAACCCTGGGCGCGCTGGATTTCATCGTGCGCAGCGGCCGTGCGCTCTATGCCGGCATCTCCACCTACAGCCCAGAGCAGACCCGCCAGGCGACCAGCATCCTGCGCAGCCTGGGCACGCCCTGCTTAATCCACCAGCCGCGCTACAACATGTTCGACCGCTGGATCGAGGAGGCGCTGCTCACTGTGTTGGCGGACGAAGGCGTCGGCTGCATCGCGTTTTCGCCGCTAGACCAGGGCATTCTGACGGATAAGTATCTGCAGGACATTCCTGAAGGCTCGCGCGCGGATAAGCTCAGCGGCCGCTTCCACTGGGGCGACACCGTCAGCGAGGCGCGCGTGGCCACGGTGCGCCAGCTAAACGATCTCGCGCAGGCACGCGGTCAGAGCATGGCCCAGATGGCGATTGCGTGGGTTCTGCGCCACCCGCAGATGACCTCGGCCCTGATCGGCGCCAGCCAGGTCCGCCAGATCGAAGAGGCCGTGGCCGCGCTCGACCACCTCTCGTTCAGCCAGGCGGAGCTGGCGCAGATCGAGTCGCTCCTGTAGCACCTCCTGAATCAAAGCGGTTGCGCGCAGCCTATCATTTCCCACTTTGATGCGCAAGATTCCGATAGCACGCGCGGCTGGAATCCGCTATACTGCGTTGTAGTAAGTCGGTGCTGGAATCTGACCAGGAGAACCAATGATGGATCAAGATCGCTTTTGGCAGGCCGTGCTGGCGCATGATGCGCAGTTCGACGGCCAGTTCGTTTACGCCGTGCGCTCGACCGGCGTCTATTGCCGGCCCTCGTGTCCTGCGCGGCGGCCGCGGCGCGCAGGCGTGACTTTCTTTGCCGCGCCGGCCGCGGCTGAGGCGGCCGGTTATCGCCCATGCCGGCGCTGCCAGCCGGATCGCCCGGCGCCCGTTGAGCCGAACCTCTCCCTCATCCAGGACGTGTGCGCCTATCTGTCCGAGCCGCACGAGCGAATGCCTGGCCTGCAGGAACTGGCTGATCGCTTCGGCCTCAGCCCTGCACATCTGCAACGCACCTTCAAGCGCATTGTGGGGGTTAGCCCGCGGCAGTACGCGGCGGAACAGCGCCTGGCGCGCTTCAAAGGGGAGTTGAAAGACGGCCTGAGTGTGACCGAAGCCGTCTACAGCGCCGGCTTCCAATCCAGCAGCACGGCGTACGCGGATGCGGCCGATCAGCTCGGCATGACGCCTGGGCAGTACCGCCGCGGCGGCGACGCGGCCTGGGTTGGATATACCATCGCGCCGTGTGGGTTAGGCCTGTTGTTGTTGGCAGCCACGGAGCGCGGCGTTTGCGCGGTGCGGCTGGGCGATTCGGAGGACGAACTGGCGCAGACGTTGGCCGCCGAGTTCCCCGCAGCCGACCTGCAGCGCGTGGGCGCGGAGCTGAGCGGCTGGCTTGCCGATTTGCTGGCGTATGTGGACGGTCAGCAGGCGCACCTGGATCTGCCGCTGGACGTGCGCGCGACGGCGTTTCAGCGCCGCGTCTGGGAAGCGCTGCGCGCCATCCCCTATGGCAGCACCCGTTCCTACAGCGACGTGGCCGCGGCGATTGGTCAGCCCATGGCTGTGCGCGCCGTCGCGCGAGCCTGCGCCACCAACCCGGCCGCATTGGTCATCCCCTGCCACCGCGTGATCCGTTCCGACGGCGACCTGGGCGGGTATCGCTGGGGCCTGGCGCGCAAACGGGCGCTGCTGGCGCAGGAAGCGCAGCACGCGGCCAGCCAGGGCGCCGGCGCACGGCGGGCGTGACATCGCGGCCGAGAGTGTTATTTCGCGTTGCCATCACCAAACCCCAGGCAGCAGGCGATAGCGCACGCGGCCCGCGTACGCGGCACAGCCGGGCAGTTCGCGGTGCAGCGCCTTCTGTGATTATCCACAGAAGGCGCTGTGCGCGTTCGTAGTCTGTTTCGTATTTATGAAACGATAGGCTGTCTCCTTTGCAGGTTGTCCTCGTCTGCGCCCAAGTTGCTTGTTCTGACGGTCACTTGGCTGGCGTCAGGACGCCGCCTCCTCTTTTTCATGGTTTTTCTCTCCTTGCTAACGTGCATTTCAATTTCGGGGCGTAGCCCACGAAGGTGGGCTTGGCGATGGTTGCAG
>CAZEPA010000374.1:0-4447 GCA_964513955.1 uncultured Anaerolineae bacterium
TCGCACTCCCCGGCCACCAATTTCAAGACCGAGGCGAAATACTCGATCCAGTCGCCTGTTTCGATGTTCCAGGGCGCCACGCCTGCCACCAGCACCTGAGCCTGCGCATCCACGGCGTGGATGGCGCGGCGACACAGGCGGTAGCAGCGCGCGTACAGATCGGGCGTAATCGTTTCGGGCGGCGCGACCGGGCGTTCATTGGCGAGATTCGGCTCGTTGCCGATGATCCAGATGCGGCAGCCCTGCGAGCTGCGCACAAAATTCGCGCAGCGCTTGGCAAAGTCCTCGTAACGCGAGGAGTGAGGAATGGTGCCCTGGGCGGTATGGCTGTAATTCAGGCGCACGATCACACCCAGGCCACGCCCTGAAAGGGAAGTGTAATTGCCGCCGCCAGTGTCGTTGGGATTGGCGTCAATCTGCTCGGAAATGACCACCCAGCCCGGCGCGCCCGCATCGAGCATCAACTGCTCACCGCCGGGATCGTGCAGTCCGTACAGATATTCGGAATCGAACATAGGACGTGACATCGGTGAAACCTCCATGATCGGAAATGCAAAGCGCAGAGCGCAAAGTGCAGAGCGCAAAGTGCAACGTACAGAGTGGTGAGTGCGCCCATCGTTCGTTCGGGTAGGGCTTCGGGTGCGAATTTTGACTTGGGCTGGCTGCATTATACGCCCCTGGGCGCATTTCGGCAAGTGAAAATCTCCAACCTCCGGTCTCCAATCTTCAGTCTCTGATCTCTGGTCTCCAACCTCTTTTTTGCCTTTCCATGCCCCAGTGCTAGAATGAGTCAGATTTCCACCATGAGAAGGGGAGGATGGCTAATGACAATCCAGACCACGCGACATGCGCTCATACAACCGGTGCAGGCCAATACCCTTTCCCTGCGCGCCAGTGCTCCCCATCTAGTCGTGAAATATCCAGAATCGGATGGTGAACCCGTGGGCGAGACCGATTTTCATATCTCGGCGATTTTCTACCTGCGCGCGGCGCTGCGCTATTTCTTTCGCAATCACTCTCATCTGTATGTGGCCGCCAATATGCTTTTTTACTACGAAGAGGGTGATCCATCGCTGGTCAAGGCGCCAGATATCTTTGTCGTCAAGGGGATTGACAACCACGAGCGGCGCACTTACAAGTTGTGGGAAGAGGGTGTAGCCCCCTGTGTGGTTTTTGAGATCACCTCGCGCAGCACGCGCCTGCAAGACCTGGGCGACAAGCGTGCGCTGTACGAAATGCTCGGTGTGCACGAGTATTTTCTCTTTGATCCCCTTGGCGAATATCTGACACCCCGCTTGCAAGGCTGGCGCCTGCTCGGTGATACCTATCAGCGCATGACCCTGGCGGCCGATGGCACCCTGTTCAGCGAGCAGCTCGGCTTGACCTTGCGTCCTGATGGCAACCTTCTGCGCGTAGTGGACCCGGCTACGAATGAGGCGCTGCCTACGGCCGAGGAGGCTGTCGCACGCGCGCTGATGGCTGAAGCCGAAGTCGCGCGCCTGCAGGCCGAGCTGGCCCGCCTCCGTGGAGACTAATGCGCCTCAAGCAACTTGAACTACAAGGCTACAAATCCTTCGCCAATCGTACAGACTTCGCCTTTAACGCCGGCGTGACCGCCGTCATCGGCCCCAATGGCTCTGGCAAATCGAACGTGGCCGACGCGGTGCGTTGGGTGCTCGGCGAACAAAGTTTCAATCTGCTGCGCGGTAAGAAGACCGAAGACATGATCTTCTCCGGCAGTGATCAGCGCGCGCGCCTGGGCATGGCTGAAGTACGCTTGACCCTGGACAACAGCGATGGTTCCCTGCCGCTCGATTTCCAGGAGGTTACGATCATTCGCCGCGCCTATCGCTCCGGTGAAAACGAATACCTCCTCAACGGCAATCGCGTGCGGCTCAAGGACATCGTGGAGCTGCTCAGTCGCTCAGGCCTCAGCCGCCGCACCTACACGGTCATCGGGCAGGGCCTGGTGGATCAAGTGCTGTCCCAGCGACCCGACGAGCGCCGCGCGCTCTTCGAAGAGGCCGCGGGCATCACCGCGCAGCAGGCCAAGCGCGACGAAGCCCTACGCCGCCTGGATGAAACCAAAGGCAACTTGCAGCGCGTGCAGGATTTGCTGCAGGAGATGGCCCCGCGCCTGCGTCACCTCAAGCTGGCGGCCGACAAGGCTAACCAGGCCAGGCAGCTGCAGGCCGATCTGCAGGCCCTGCTGCGCACCTGGTATGGCTACCGCTGGCACACGCTGCTGGGCGAAGTCGAACGCGCTCAGCAGGCCGAGCGCAGCGCGGCTGACGTGCAGCGCCAGTTTCAGTCCGATCTGGCGCGGCTGGAGACCGATCTGCAGACGCAGCGCGCGCGCCATGCCGATCTGCGCCAGCACCTGGGCGACTGGCATCGTACGGCCAGCGCGCTGCATCGCCAGGCCGAGGTCGTTCAGCGCGAACTGGCGGTCAGCGAAGAGCGCCAGCGTCAGCTCGGTGTGCGCCAGCGTGAAGCGGTGTCCGATCTGGCGGGTCTGCAGGCCCAAGAAGCCGCGGCTGCCGAACGGCTCCTAACGCTGCAAGAGACGTTGACCGTGCGCCAGGCCGAGGCCGAAGCGCATCGGGTTGCGCTGCGTCGCGCGGAAGATGCCCTGGCGACGCGCCTGGCCGGCCGGCAGGCCCGTCAACGCGCCCTGGAACAGGCGCAGGCCGAAGCCAGTCGCGTGCTCTCCGCGCAACAGGCCGCGCGTGCGCAGTTAGCCCAGATCGGTGAGCGCCAGGCAGCCTTGCAGAAGTCAGAGGCCGAACACGCGGCCGCCATCGAGGCCGGCCGCCAGGGGGGCGCCGCCCTGGCGCAACGGCTGGGCGCCCTGGAAGCCGAGCAGGCCGCGGCGCAGGTCGAAATCCAGCGCCTGGTCAAGGCGCAGGCCGAGCAGGCTGCCCTGGCCGAGCAAGCCGAGGGCGAACGCCGCCAACTGGCCGCCGCCTTGAGCGACCTGGGCCGCGAAGGCGCCAGCCTGCAGAGCCGCTTCGACGTGCTGACGCGTCTGCGCAGCGAAGGCGCGGGTTTTGCTGCGGGTGCGCGTGCGGTGCTGACTGATCTCTCTAGCTCGCGGCCGCAGCTCCCGCGGGGCATTTTGGGCGCGGTCTCGTCGCTCATTCGCGTGCCTGGTCACCTGGAAACCGCGCTTGAAGCCGCCCTGGGCGGTCAACTGCAGGACATCGTGGTTGAAACCTGGGATGTGGCCGAAACGGCCATCGCATTTCTCAAGCGCACCGACGGTGGACGGGCTACGTTTTTGCCCCTGGACACGATCCGGCCCGCGCCGCCCATCCGCGTGCCGCACGCCGCCGGAGTGCTTGGCGTCGCCGCCGACCTGGTGGAGACCGAGCCGCGGCTGGCGCCCCTGCTTCAATATCTGCTCAATCGCATCGTCGTCACCGAAGACCTGGCCGCGGCGCGTCGCGTGCGCCAGGGACTGGGCAGCGGCCCGCAGCCGACGCTGGCGACGCTGGAAGGCGACCTGGTGCGGCCCGGCGGCAGCGTCAGCGGCGGCAGCTCTGCGCGTAGTCGCCAGGAAGGCTCAGTGCTGGCGCGCGAGCGCGAATGGCGTGAACTACCCGCGACGATCGAGGCGCTGAAGGCGCGCAGCCGCCAGGCGGAGGCGCAGGTGCGCCAGGCAGAACAGAAGCGCCAGGCCGCGCTCGACAGCCAGCGCCAACTGCGCGGCGCGCAGGTGCAGCACGAACAACAGCGTGCGGCCGGTCGCGAGGCGCTCAACCAGGTGCAGCGCGATCTTGACCGCCAACGCCAGGCGGAGCGCTGGCATGCGGACCTGGCGCGGCAGGCCGCGGAAGAAAGCGGCACGCTGGCGGCGCGGGTCAGCGCGCTGCAAGCCGCCCTGACGCAGCACGAAGCCCAACAGTCGGCTGCGCAGAGCGCCATCAGCGCCGCGCGACAGGCGCTGGCCGCGCTGGCCGCCGACGATCTGGAGCAGGCGCTGGCCGCGGCGCGGGCCAACCTGGCGACTGCGCACGCGCAGGTCTCAACTCAGGAGGCTTTGGCGCAGCAGGCTCGGCTTGCGCGTGAGCAAGCTGCGGCGCAGGCCGCAGCCCGCCGTGCGCGCGCGGCGGAGTGGCAAGCCGAACTAGAGCGCCTGACCGGCCAGGGTCGCGAGCTGGCGGCCCAGGATGCGCAGTTGACTAGCCAGATTAAGACCTTCCAAGATCAGATTGACCCGGCCGAAGCGGAGCTGGCGCAGGTGGAAGCTGCACAAACGCAGCAGGAGACTGTAGCTGATCGCGCGCGCCAGCAGGTCGTGGGTCGCCCCGTGGTCGCCGAGCGCCCCGCGCAGGCCGGCGAGCAGCGGCGAGTCGTGGGTGGCGAGCAGCGCGTCGATGGCCGGCACGAGGCCCGTCGCCGTGCGCAGCTGGGCGAGGTCCCGGGGCCGGGCCGAGCCGAGCGC
>CAZEPA010000374.1:4457-4879 GCA_964513955.1 uncultured Anaerolineae bacterium
GCTGGCGCGTCTGCGTCGTGACATCGAACACGACTTCGGGCTGGTGCAGTTGGAGCGCAGCGCGGAGCTGGCCGATCAACCGCCGCTGCCGATGGGCGCGCTGGTGGAAGCGCTGCCGGTGATCGCGAGTCCGCCGGAAGGATTGGAGGCCGAGGTGCAGCGCCTGCGCCAGCAGCTTACGCGGCTGGGCAGTGTGAACCCCGACGCGCCGGCTGAATACGAAGAAACGTCTGGCCGCCACACGTTTCTGGTTGAGCAGGTGGCCGATTTGGAGAAAGGGGCCAACGGCCTGCGCCAGGTCATCGTCGAACTGGAGAAGGTGATGGAGCGGGAGTTCCGCAAGACCTTCCGGGCCATTGCCGAGCGTTTCAAGGAATACTTCAGCATGCTCTTTGGCGGCGGCAGCGCGCGCCTCAGCCTGA
>CAZEPA010000375.1:0-4873 GCA_964513955.1 uncultured Anaerolineae bacterium
CCTACGAGGCCAACGCGCAAGAAGGCGGTTATGTCAATGGCGTCATCGCAGCCATGATGAGCAAATCGGGCGTCTTGGGTGTGGTGGGTCCAGTGGAAGCGGGCGATGCCAAGCTGTATATTGACGGCTTTGCGGCCGGCGCCAAGGCCACCAAGCCTGACATCAAGGTCAACATCAGCTACACCGGTTCCTTCGGTGACACGGCCCTGGCCGCTGAAGCCGCCAACACGCATATCGCCGCGGGCGCGGATATGCTCACCGGTTCCGCACAGCAGGTGGTCGGCGCGATCGGCGTCGCCAAGAGTAAGGGCGCCAAGTGGTTTGGCACGCAAAGCGACCAAAGCTCACTCGCGCCCGACGCGGTGGTGGCAACCCAGGTCTTCGATTGGACCGGCGTCGTCAAGGACATGATTGCGCTGCACC
Organism: uncultured Anaerolineae bacterium; assembly: GCA_964513955.1. Classification (GTDB taxonomy): domain Bacteria; phylum Chloroflexota; class Anaerolineae; order SSC4; family Amarolineaceae; genus Amarolinea. The sequence goes on from CAZEPA010000375.1 coordinate 424, forward strand.
AGCAAGGCACAATGGGCGGCAAGGCGTACACCCTGACCCTGGCTAACAAAGGCCTAAAGATGGTGTTCAACGCCGGCTCGCCGGCGCCCGACGACATCAAGAAGGCCGCCGAGCAGGTGATCAAGGACATTGCCGACGGCAAGATCAAGCCGCTGCCCTAAGGTCAAAGTGCAGAGTGCAGAGCGCAAAGCGCAGAGGGCCGAATGCACATATCCGGAATCTGCGCCGGCCTCTGCATTCTGCCATGAGCGTTCATCATTCAGCCTTCTCGCGTAGGTGATCTATGACGAGCTCTATATCCCCGACCTCATCTTCATCGCCGGCCTTGCTGCCGACCGGTCTGCCGCGCATTGAACTGTTGGAAATGCGCGGCATTGTCAAGCACTTCCCCGGCGTGCTGGCCTGCGACCATGTCAATTTCGATGTCAAAGCTGGCGAGGTGCATGCGCTTCTGGGTGAAAACGGCGCCGGCAAGTCCACTTTGATGAAGGTGCTCTACGGCCTCTACCGCAAGGACAGCGGCGAAATTCGCGTCAATGGCCGTCCAGTAGATATTCAGACTCCCACCGACGCGCTGCGGCAGGGAATCGGCATGGTGCATCAACACTTCATGCTGGTGGACACGCTCACCGTGGCCGAAAATGTGGCCTTGGGCTTGCCATCCAGCCGCGGCCCGCTGCTTGATCTGGATAAGGTTGAAGCGCGCATCCGCCAGCTGTCCAGCGCGTATGGCTTACAGGTGGACCCCAAAGCCCCCGTGTGGACGCTGCCAGTGGGCGTGCGCCAGCGCGTGGAAATCATCAAGGCGCTCTATCGCGGCGCGGAGCTGCTCATTCTGGACGAGCCGACCGCGGTGCTGACGCCGCAAGAGGTGGATGACCTGTTCGTGACGCTGCGCCAAATGACGCGCGATGGCCACAGCCTGGTTTTCATCAGCCACAAGCTGCGTGAGGTGTTGGCCCTCAGCGATCGCATCAGCGTTCTGCGCGGCGGCGCGTTGGTGGACACCGTACCCAATCAGGGCATCACGCGTCAGCAGTTGGCGCGCATGATGGTGGGGCGAGAGGTGCTGCTGGAACGTAAGCATCTGCCGGTCGAAATCGGCGAGACGCTGCTTTCGCTCAAAGACGTGGAAGCCTACCGCATCACGGGCACCCGCGCGCTCTACCATTTGACGCAAACGCTGCGCGGCGGCGAGATTCTGGGCATCGCCGGGGTGAGCGGCAATGGTCAACGCACCCTGGCCGAGGTCGTGGCCGGGCTGCGCGACCTGCGCGGCGGTCACATTACCCTCCTCGGCGCGGATATCACGAACTGGTCGGTGGGTCAGCGCATCGAGGCCGGCCTGCGCTACATTCCTGAAGAGCGCATGCACGATGGCGTCATTCAGGATTTTTCGATTGCAGAAAACATGATCTTGCAGGATCATGGGCGCCAACCCTTTAGCAAACGCCGCTTTCTTGATTTCAATGCCATTGCCCGGCGCAGTCAGGAGTTGGTGCGCGAATTCCGCGTCAAAACGCCCAGCATCAATACGCCGATCAAAAGCCTGAGCGGCGGCAACATCCAAAAAGTCATCCTGGCGCGCGAGCTGTCCAATAATCCTAAGGTGCTGATTGCCGCCCAACCCACGCGCGGGGTGGACATTGGCGCCACGGAGTACATCCACCAGCGCCTGCTCGATCAGCGCGGCCTGGGCACCGCCATTCTGCTCATCTCTGATGACCTGGACGAGATTCTAGCTCTCTCCGACCGCATTGCGGTTCTGTATGAGGGCGAAGTGATGGGCGTCGTGCAGCGCGATGAAACGAACGCCGAGGAATTGGGGCTGATGATGGCCGGTGTGCGCAGCTAAAAAAGACACCCGGTTTCTGCCAGAAGCCGGGTGTCTGCAAACTCACGAAACCCGGTTTCTGCCAGAAGCCGGGTTTCTCTTTTCAGTGCGATTAGGGCGCCGGCGTCACGCAAACTTCAGCATCGCTGAAAGTCGGATTGGCGTAGCCGAAATCAAACAAGATTTGCCAGGTATCGGGATTGGCTTTGGCAAAGGCAGTCACTGCGGCGCACGCAGCCGCGGCATCCTTCGGCGCCGCATAGGCCTTCCACCACGTGTCAGCCACCTGGGCATACAGGTTGGTTGGATCAGCCTTGACAAAATCGGTCACGGTTTTCTCGGCCTTCGCCAGGTCTCCACTGTAAGCATACGCAAGCGCCAGACGGTAGCGCGCAAAACTGCGCAGTTCGTTCAGTTCGTTATCGCGCGTGCCGCACTTCTCCAGGGCCTGGTCGTTCAGCAGCGCATCGTACGCGACCGCGGCTTCGGCGGCCTTGCCTTCCAGCAGCAGTTGATTTGCGTCCAACAGGTGATGGTAGAGGCAGGTGGACGGATCGTACTTGAGATCGGTCAGCTTGTAGGGCGCGCCCTTGATCGAAGACCAGGTCTCGGTCCAGGAACGCTGCGGCCCTGCGCCGACCGAGGCGATGATGCCGCCGTGCAGCAGCAGCTCTTGGCCGGAGCCATCATTGATGTCTTTGAAGGTGACGGTGGGATAGGCCATCGTGGCGTTGCCGTCAATCCAGTTGTCGTAGGAACTGGTGGCGGGATTCCAGGAGATGATGTGAATCGTGCCGAAGCAGGTGTGCGCACCGCAAGTCGTATCAGTCCAGGCAACGTCGAGCTTGCCATCGGCGTTGATATCGCTGGTTTTGGGGCCGAAATCGAGCAGCGCCACGTCGCCCGCAGCGCCGGCCTGATAGGCCAGTTCCTTGCTGTCACGCCCGGCATGGAAGATCAACAGATCGCCGGTGGGCACCGCCGCCGCGGACGTGGGATCGGTGATGACAATCAGATAGTCGTTGAGCTTATCGCCGTTCAAGTCCTGGACACGTACGCCGCCGTGCGCGTTGGTGACTGCGCCGCACGCCCGCAGCCAGGCCTCGATCTTGTCAGGGTTGGCGTTGAGCGCGTCTTGGATGCCGGTGGTATAGTCGGCAAACTGGGTGGGGCACGCGGGCATGCCGGCGATGGGCGGCTTGGGCGCGCCCGCGCCGGACGCTGGCGTCGCCGTGGCGACGGCGCCGCCGCTCCCACCTGAGCTGCTGCCGTCGCTGCCGCCAGAACCGCCGCCGGGGACCGAGGGGCCGGCGGCCGGGATGGCCATGCGATCACCCACGAAAAGGACCAGACCGGGTCGGTGCAGGGCGGGATTGGCATTCCACAGCGTGTTGAAGGGAACGCCCGTGCGGTAGGCAATGCCATACCAGGTATCCCCCGCGCGCACGATGTAGGTGCTGCCAATCGGAGCCGGCCCGGCCGTCGGCTGTGGCGTCGTGGTTGGCGCCGGGCTGCCGGTGGCAGGAATGCAAAGACGATCGGTGCGCCACAACTGACCGCTTGGCCGGACAAAGCGGGGATTGGCGGCCTTCAGCGCGGCCACGCTGACGCCGTAACGACGCGCTACGCTGCCCCAGCCGTCGCCGGGGCGTGGCGACACAATCTGGCTGCATTGAACAGAAGGGGCATTCGTCGGCGTCGCGGCCGCGGCCGTGGAACCAATGACGAGCAAGAGAAGCGCGACACAAAGCAGCGCAAGGCCGAAGTGAGTGCGAGGTTGACTAGCCATTCTTATCCTCCGATGGTTTGGAATGTGATTCTTTATGGCCCGAGTGGAAGACGGGGAGAATCCAGTTGACAGCATTATACACCTAGATGAACAAAAATCAGAATTGAGCTAACGTTTGGCGCTTGCTGACATGCCTGTTATAATGCGCCCATGAGTGCCGTTCAGGAGCCTCTGCACGCGCCAAACGCAGCCGCCAGCCGCACGCGATTACAAACGGTTTTCGTGACCTTGGCGGCCGTCTTGCTCACCGCCGGTTTGATTTGGCGCTTTGTAACCACCCAACTGCCGGTCACCGTTTGGGTGGATGGCTACAGCGACCAAGTCTACACCCACCAACGAACCGTGCGCGGCTTGCTCGAGGAACTCAATCTGCCGCTCGCCCCGGAAGACCAAGTCAACCTTCCCCTCGAGCACGCCCTCACGCCAGGATTGACGGTAGAGGTCGCACGGGCGCGTGTGGTGCTGATCGCCGTGGACGGCAACGCGCGCGTGGTGCGCACCCATGCGCGCCGTGTGGGCGACATCTGGTCAGCGGCCGGCATTGCGCCTGGTGAGATGGACGAACGATTCCTGGAAGGGGTTCCCGTCACCGACGAAACGCTGCTGCCCACGCCTGCGGCCACATCCGATGCGGACGTGCGTTATCGAGTGGGCCGGCCCTGGGTGGGCAAAGCCGCGCCGCCGCTGACGCTCTCCCTGCGCCGTGCGGTACCGCTGACCGTGCTCGACAAGGACATACCGCTGACCTTCATGACTACCGCGCCAACCGTCGGCGAGGCGCTGCGTCGGGAACAGTTCGTGCTCTACCTGGGGGATGTCGTGCAGCC
>CAZEPA010000376.1:0-4856 GCA_964513955.1 uncultured Anaerolineae bacterium
AAGGAGAAGTTCCCGAAGATGCATGGAGTTGTGGCAGGCCTTGCAGAAGGGCAAAGAGCGTCTCTTCCGTTTCATGGAGGCGCGCGCCAAAAATCGCGCCTATCGAATGGGCGAAGGCCCCGCACGCCTCAAGCTGATTTCAACTTTCTTCAGTCCTCACACCCTGGTCATCGGCTTTGCACGCCGTTTTGCCACCTACAAGCGCGCCACGATGATTTTCCGCGATGTCGAGCGCATCAAACGCCTGGTGACCAATCACGATCGCCCGGTCATGATTCTTTTCTCGGGCAAGGCGCACCCGGCCGACGACCCGGGCAAGGACCTCATTCGCCAAATTTGCCAGGTGGCTCAGCACCCTGATTTTGAGCAGAAGGTGATGTTCATCGAAGACTACGACATGAACATCGCGCGCTGCATGGTGCAGGGCGTGGATGTCTGGCTCAACAACCCGCGCCGGCCGCGTGAAGCCAGCGGCACCAGCGGCGAGAAGGCGGCTCTCAATGGTTGCCCAAACTTGAGCGTACTCGATGGCTGGTGGGCTGAAGGCTACAACGGCCGTAACGGCTGGGCCATCGGCGAGGAGCGCATGTATAAAGATGAGGCGACGCAGGATGAAGCCGACGCCTTGTCTCTCTACACCACCCTGGAAGACGAAGTCGTACCGTCCTATTACCAGCGCGAGGACGACGACATTCCTCATCATTGGCTCAACATCGTGCGCGCCTCGATCAGCAGCACGGCCTGGCTCTTCAGTATGGCGCGTATGGTCAAGGAGTACGCGAGCAAGATGTATGTACCCGCCGCGCGTCATTACGCCGTGATGAGCACTGACGGTTACGCTCACGCACGCGAGGTCGCTAGTTGGAAGCATCGCGTCCAGTTCCATTGGCCGCAGTTGATCATCAAAGCCAGCGGCCCGCGCGACGGTCAACTGACTGTGGGCGAGCCGGTTGAAATCCAAGCAGTCGTGCGCCTCAGCGGCTTGACGCCCGAGGAGGTGGCCGTGGAGATTGTTTATGGTTTCCAGGACGGCGCGGATGGCCTGACCGATGAACCGATGCAGCTAACCGGGCGCGACCAGGACGGCTCGTACCTCTACCGCGGCCTGCTTTCACCCGCGTCCAGCGGCCAGATCGTCTATGGCGTGCGCATCGTGCCTGTCCACCCCGATCTGTTCAATAAACACGAAATGGCCCTGGCGCGCTGGGCTTAAGCCCCCAGCATCGAACACGGCAGAAACCCGTTTTCTTTCGGAAAACGGGTTTCTTTCTTGCCTGGCCTATGAACCAATACCTTGAGCTTCTGCGTGAGCAATTGACGCCTGCGGCCGCCGCTGACCTGTTGGCGGCGGCCCATGTGGCGGATCCCCGCGCTGCCGTCCACCGGCTGCAGAGCATCAGCCGCGACCCGACAACCCAGGAAGCCCTGGCAAATTTCCTGACCGCGCTCTTGCCAGCGGTCGCCAATGCGGCCAACCCCGATGCCGCGCTCGTCAGCTTCGAGCGTTTTGCACTCAGCGCGGCCCAACCCGCAGAGCTGTTCGCCTTCCTGACGGCCAATCCGCGCCAGGTCGAAATGCTGATCACCCTTTTCTCAGGCAGCCAGTTCCTGACCGAAATCCTCCTGCGCCATCCAGATTACTTTCGCTTGTTCAGCGAACGACGCGAGTTGTCGCAGCCCAAAACACCGGCGCAGCTCTATGCCGAAGCGCAAAAAGCCCTGGCGCCCTTTGTGGAACCACTTGACCAGCTCAACGCCCTGCGCCGTTTTCAACGCTGGGAACTCCTGCGCATCGGCGCGGCTGACTTTTTCGGTTTGCTGGATCTGCCCAAAGTGACTCTGCAGCTCTCGCGGCTGGCCGATGCCATGGTGCGACAGTCTCTTACCATGGCGGCCTGGCGCGCCAATCGGCCGGCGGATGGCTTCGTCGTCATCGCCCTGGGCAAACTGGGCGGCGAAGAGCTGAATTACAGTTCAGATGTTGACCTCCTCTTCATCACGCGTGACCATCCTGATGACTACCAGGCTCTCAGCCAACATCTGATTGACGCGCTCGTACGCGCCACGCCGGAGGGATTCCTCTACCGCGTCGATATGCGCCTGCGCCCCTGGGGTGGTGTGGGGCCGCTGGTCTCTTCGCTGGATGGCTACCTGAGCTATCTGCGGCAGCACGCGCGGTTATGGGAAAAACAGGCCTTGCTCAAAGCGCGCGTCATTGCCGGCGATGAAGCCCTGGGCGCTGCTTTCATGCAGCAGGTGCAGCCGTTGATCTTCAACGCCACCGCGGACGAGGTACGCGCCAGTGTGGCAAGTATGAAACAGCGCACCGAGTCCAATCTGCGCGTGCTTGGGCGCTCCTGGGGTGAAGTCAAACTGGGCGAAGGCTCCATTCGCGACGCGGAGTTCGTCGCGCAATACTTGCAGCTCAGCCACGGCGGTCAACGCCCGGCTCTGCGCACCGGCAAGACCCTGGAAGCCTTGTCGCACCTCTTCAACGCCGATCTAATCACGGCCGACGATTATCGCACTCTGTCGGACGGCTACATTTTCATGCGTGCGGTCGAACATTACCTGCAGCTCATGCACTACCGCCAGACCTCGAGTCTGCCCACGCAGCCGGATGAACTGGCCTACTTTGCCCGCCGCCTGGGCTTCAGCGGCGCAGAGGCCGGCGCCCATTTTCTGGCCCGCTTCGAACAGCAGCGCGCGGCGATCCGCGCCGTCTACCTGCGTCACTTGGGCGATCTGAGCGCGCCCGCCGCGCGCGCGATCCAGACAGAAGACCCGTTGGCCGCGCAGGCCGTGCAGCGCCACCTGGCCCGGCTCGACCCGGCCTACACCCTGGCTTTCAGCGAGGCCGAGATCGAACGCCATGCCGCATTGGTCTCGCGCTTGACGGCCGACAACCTGGTTGAGGTGGACGCGGCGCCTGTCGAAGGCGGCCTGTGGCGGGTGACGATTGTGGCCTTCGATTATTTGGGCGAGCTGTCCCTCATCTGCGGCTTGCTGGCCGTGCACGGCTTTGACATTCTGAATGGCGATGTTTTTACGTATGAACCGCCCAGCGGCCCGTTGCCCGCGGGCGGCCGCGGGCGCGGCTTTTATCGCGACGCCCTACGCCGCTCGCCCTTACAGGCCGCCCGACCGCCCGATGCCGACGCCCGGCAGAAAATCGTAGACGTGTTCACGGTCCGCCCTACTCTCCATGATCTGGCGCCAGACGCGTGGACGCACTACCGCCGCGACCTGGACGCGCTCTTGCGTCTGCTGCAGGCCCATCAACAGGTGTTGGCGCAGGGCGACCTGGTCAAACGATTCGCCGCGCGATTGCGTGAGTTGAGCAGCGCCAGCAGCACGCTCTATCCCATTGACGTGCAGATTGACAACCGCCAATCGTCACGATACACCGTGCTTACCATCAATGCGCAAGATACGACCGGTTTTCTCTACGAGCTAACCAACGCGCTGGCGCTCAATGACATCTACATTGCGCGGGTCACGGTGGACACGCTGGGCAGCCATGTCCATGACGCGCTTTACGTCACCGACGCGCGCGGCGAAAAAATCACCGCGCCGGCGCGGCAGCGCGAGCTGCGCGCGGCCATCGTGCTGGTCAAGCACTTCACCCACCTGCTGCCGCGTTCGCCCGACCCCGAATCGGCCCTGCTGCATTTCCGCGGCTTTCTCGGTCATCTGTTCAGCCAGCCGAACTGGCCCGATGAGTTGGTTTCCCTGGAGCGACCGGAAGTGCTGAGCGCGCTGGCGCGGCTGCTTGGCGTCAGCGATTTCCTCTGGAATGACTTTTTGCGCATGCAGTATGCCAATCTCTTTCCCGTGGTGCGCGATGTGGATGCGCTGCATACGGCGCGGGGCCGATCGCAGTTGGCTGCCGACATCGACGCGCGCCTGCGCATGACCCCCGATGCCGCCGGTCGCCGCGACGTCATCAACGCGTTCAAAGACCGTGAGATGTTCCGCATTGACATGCGCTACATCTTGGGTCACGTCACCGAATTCGGCGAGTTCTCCGGCGAGCTGAGCGACCTGGCGGATGTGGTGGTGCAGGCCACGTTTGGGGTTGTCGTGCAAGAACTGACGGCCCAGCACGGCGCGCCACTGCTCACTCTTGCGGATGACCGCACGGCGCCGGCAGACTCGACTCCCTGCCCGATGGCCGTCTGCGCGCTGGGCAAGGCCGGCGGCCGCGAGTTGGGCTTTGCCTCGGACATCGAACTGCTGTTCATCTATGCCGACAACGGCCAGACCAGCGGTCCAGCCGTCATCTCCAACGCCGAATTTTACGAACGCCTGGTGCAGTCGTTTGTCGGCGCCATCCGCGCCAGGCGCGAGGGCATCTTCGAGATTGATCTGCGCCTGCGCCCGTACGGCAAGGCCGGCAGTCTGGCCGTCTCGCTGACCTCGTTTCAGCGCTACTTTGCGCCTGGCGGCCCGGCCTGGGCCTATGAACGCCAGGCGCTCATCCGCCTGCGCCCGGTCGCAGGTGATGTAGAGTTTGGCCGCCAAATCGTGACCTTGCGCGATGAATTTGTTTACACCGGCGAGCCGTTTGATGTGGCGGCCATGCGCGCGATGCGTGAACGCCAACTGCGTCACCTGGTCACCGCAGGCACCTTCAATGCCAAGTTCAGCCCTGGCGGCGCCGTAGACATCGAATACCTGGTGCAAGGGCTGCAAATCAACCACGGCCATGCGAACCGTGCGCTGCGCCTGACCAACACGCGCGCAGCCATGACCGCGCTGGCCCAGGCTGGCATTCTGGCTGAGGGCGACTACGACCGCCTGCGCGAGGCCCACATCTTCATCCGCCGCCTGGTCAACGCCCTGCGCATGGTGCG
>CAZEPA010000377.1:0-4851 GCA_964513955.1 uncultured Anaerolineae bacterium
CCATGAGGTGGAAGGCCCACACGCGCTGGTGGGGGCAGAAATCGCCAAACGCTACGGCGTGCCGCCCAAGGCTGTCAACTGCATTGCCGCGCACCACAATGAGGTAGAAGCTGAAACGCTGGAAACGATCATCGTTGCCACCGCGGATGCCATCTCCGGCGCTCGCCCCGGCGCTCGCCGTGAGGCGCTCGAAACTTATGTCAAGCGACTAACCGCACTTGAGGAGATTGCAAATTCCTTTGAGGGAGTGTCCGAATCGTTCGCCATACAGGCTGGGCGCGAGATTCGAGTGGTCGTGCGGCCTGACTCGACCGACGATATGGCGGCCATCAAGCTGTCGCGCGATATTGCCAAAAAGGTTGAAGACAACCTGGAATACCCCGGCCAGATCAAGATTACGGTTATCCGCGAGATGCGGGCCGTAGACTACGCTAAATAATACCAGGCGTCAAACATCGGAAGTCTACAAGACTTCCGATGTTTGAGAGCGTTTCCTTATTGCCAAAAAGGTTGAAGACAACCTGGAATACCCCGGCCAGATCAAGATTACGGTTATCCGCGAGATGCGGGCCGTAGACTACGCTAAATAATACCAGGCGTCAAACATCGGAAGTCTACAAGACTTCCGATGTTTGAGAGCGTTTCCTTTGTCGTGGCCCAACGTCTTGCCTTGCGCATCTCACGCATGTGCCACGGCCTTCTCACCTGAATTCACTGGCGGTGGTGGTGCTTGCCCCCGGGCGGATGCAGCATCCATACATCATCGCAGGGTTCGAGTGTGCACGGAGGTAACACGACAATGGAGATCATCAAAGTTTCAGCGCAATCCCGCTCTCCGGCCGTGGCCGGGGCGATCGCCGGCGTGGTTCGGGACATCAATCACGCCGAGGTGCAGGCCGTTGGCGCCAGCGCCGTGAATCAGGCCATCAAGGCCATTGCGATTGCCAAGGGTTATCTGGCCCAGGATGGAATTGACATCATCTGTATTCCATCGTTCACCGAAATTGAAATCCAGGGACAGGAACGCACCGCTGTGCGTCTCACCGTAGAACCAAGAGAAAAACTCTGAAAAAACAGGGAGCGAGGAATTCCTCGCTCCCTGTTTTTGTCGGTAACGCCGCGTTAGTTTAACACGTCAGCCCCATGCTCGTCCGTATCATCCAGGTTTTCGAGCGCGCTCGCGTCCGGCGCATGACCGTCCGAAGCCGCCTTGCGCTTGACTGAACACCCGCCGCAGGTCCCGCAGGTGCGGGGCTGCTCCTTACCGCGGTTTTCAAGAATATCGTCCGCGGCAATCTCCACCAGCGAATCGTCCTCCAACTGCAAGAACATGGTGCGCTGCAGCGGATTGAGCTTGCGCACCCGGCCCACGCCCTGCTTGCTCAAAACGGTGCTGCCCACTTTGGGCATTTGCGAACGCGCATCCTCGTAGGTGTCGTTTTCATACGACAAGCAGCACAGGAGGCGGCCGCACACGCCGGAGATTTCGGTTGGATTCAAAGGCAGGTTCTGCGATTTTGCCATCTTGATCGAGACTGGCGCGAACTCACGCAGCCACGATGAGCAGCAGAGGCGGCGGCCGCATTTGCCTACGCCATCCAAGAACTTTGCCTGATCGCGCACGCCAATCTGGCGCATCTCGATCCGACAACGAAAGAGGCGCGCCAGGTCGCGCACCAACGCGCGAAAATCAATGCGCTTATCCGCGGTGAAATAGATAATCAAGCGGCCGCCATCGAAATTATATTCGGTGCGCACCACTTTGATTGGCAGACGATGCTCCACCGCCTTTTGTCGTGCACGCGTCAACGCCTCGGCCTCACGTTGGCGGTAAAGCTCTCGCTCCACCATGTCCCAGGCCGTGGCGCGGCGCACCACATGTTTTAGGCCGCCGCTCAACTCAGCGGTTGACACATCGCCGGGCGGCATAATCACACATCCCACCTCGCGGCCACGCGCCGTATCTACCACCACGTATTCCCCCGGTCGTAGGTCCATAAAACGGTTCGGGTCGAAATAGTAGACCTTGGTGACGGGCCGAAAACTGATACCAACAACGGTTGGCATAATCGTTGCTCCTCATGGATTTACGGTCCATGCTGCGGATCCAGCGAGTGGATCATCGAAGGGCCTGGACGCTCGTCGGTGTGCGGCCGATGGCGGCCCTTTTTGATCGGCCAAGCCCTAATTAGGTGAAACATGCGGCAGGCGCAGCAACAGCACATCCAGCGCCAAGCGCACATTGACATTGCCTTCTAACCACTGCGCGGTGCGCACCGCCATCTGGAGACTGGCGCGCGTCTGCGCCAACGGCACGCGCCGAGCCAGTTCGGCTAAGTCAGCGGTCCTGTCCACATTGACGGCGCGCGCCCCGGCGCCCTGCTGATAGAGCCACACATCGCGCCACCAACTCTGCCAGGTGTGCAGCGTCGGCGCGACCTGGTCGCCATGGGCAGCCAGGTTTGCCGCATAGGCTAGGCGCTCCACGCGAGGGGCGCTTAGCAGGCCGGCCAAGTCATCGAGCTGCTGACTGCGCTGTTCCAGCGCAGCGCGGTCGGCAGCCAACAGTTTAGCATATCCCAGGCGGCCATTGCTCAGCCGCGCTAACAGGGCGGCCTGTGCCGGTGAAAGACCGTGCTGTGCGCGTAAGTGCTGTTCAATCAAGTCTTGCGCCAGCGGTCGCAGGCTGACTACCTGGCAGCGCGAGACGATGGTTGGCAACAGGGCCTCGCGGCGCTCGCTGAGCAAGAGAATCACCACGGCTGCGGGCGGTTCTTCGAGCGTTTTGAGCAGCGCGTTGGCGGCTGCGGGAGTTGCCATGTGCATTTGTTCGATAATGAAGACTTTGCGTTGACCCATCAACGGGGACAACGCCGCCTCACGCACCACGCTATCCCGAATCAGTTCGACACTGATGGCGCTGGCGTCGGCTGCAGGTGCAATCACGCGCAGATCAGGATGAAAGCCGCCCGCCGTCTTGTGACACGCCGCGCATGCTTCACACGGCCGCGCCGCAGCATCAGAGGCGGTGCACAGCAGAGCGCGTGCAAAGCCGAGCGCCAGCGTCATTTTACCCACGTTCGCCGGGCCTAAAATGCAGTAGGCATGTCGCACCTGGTCGCTGACCAATGTCTGGCGCAACCAGTGTACAGCCCAATCGTGTCCAATTACATTGTGCATGGCAGCTTGGTTAGGAAGATTACATTCGATTGCTGCGCAAAGATACCACAGACACCCCAGGATGTCAAGCATTTTACTCCCCGCGCCCAATTTCCCAAACCCGGTCAACGTCGCAGAGGGTTCGCCGCTGGCGCCGATGGGGCTTGCGCATGGCCTTTGACAAAAAAATAAGGCAGTGGTATGCTGACCGCATGGCACCCTGTGTCATTTTGTGTTTCAACTTGTAGGAGGTTTGCCTCGTATGTCTGATTTTTCTGCGCTCGCATCCTTTGCGCCCTGGGTTGAGCTTCCAGACCCGCGCCAGGCCCTGGCCGCGACGGATCCTGTCATTTATGCCGCTATTGAAAAGGAACGCGCGCGGCAAACGACTGGCATCGAACTGATCGCTTCTGAAAACTACGTCAGTCCGGCCGTTCTCGCGGCCATGGGCTCGGTTTTGACCAATAAATACGCCGAGGGTTATCCCGGTCGTCGTTACTACGGCGGTTGTGAATTTGTGGATGTGGTTGAACAGCTCGCTATTGATCGCGCACAGCAGCTCTTTGGCGCCGAACATGCCAATGTGCAGCCTCACTCTGGCGCACAGGCCAATGCCGCCGTGTACATGGCGTTCTTGGAGCCGGGCGACACGGTTCTGGGATTGAAACTAGATCATGGCGGACACCTGACCCACGGATTCCATCTCAATCAGTCGGGCAAGCTGTACAACTTTAAGCACTACGGGGTCAAGCAAGAAACGGAGCGCCTGGACTATGACGAGCTGGATGCGCTGGCGCAAGAGCACCACCCCAAACTCATCGTGGTCGGCGCCAGCGCCTACCCGCGCCATTTCGACTTTCCGCGGCTGCGCGCCATCGCGGATCGTGTAGGCGCCCGCTTGATGATGGACATGGCGCACGTCGCTGGGCTGATCGCGGCGGATCTACACCCCGACCCGGTGCCCTACTGCGACGTGGTGACCAGCACCACCCACAAGACGCTGCGCGGCCCACGTGCGGGCCTGATCTTATGCAAAGAAGAATGGGCCAAAGCCATTGACAAAGCGGTCTTTCCGGGCATCCAAGGCGGCCCGTTGATGCACATTATTGCGGCCAAAGCAGTGGCCTTCCACGAAGCCGCACAGCCCGATTTCGTGGCTTATCAGCAGCGCGTCCTGGACAATGCCCAGGCATTGGCGGCAGAACTGGTGCAGCAGGGTCTGCGCCTGGTCAGCGGCGGCACCGACAATCACCTCATGCTCGTGGATCTGTCGCCGGCTGGCGTCACCGGCAAAGCGGCCGAAAAAGCCCTGGACGCGGCCGGCATTCACACCAACAAGAACATGATCCCCTTTGATCCCAAGCCGCCCTTGACAGCCAGCGGCATCCGCCTGGGCACGCCGGCCGCCACCACACGCGGCTTCAGCCCAGAGGACATGCGCCAGGTCGGGCGCTGGATTGGTGAAATCGTCCACCACGTCGAAGACCAGGCCGTCATCGAACGCGTACACCGCGATGTGATCGAGTTCGCCAGTCGCTTTCCTGTGCCCGCGTGAGAAATAGACTTCCGAAGTCTGCGAGACTTCGGAAGTCTACAGATTTGCCAAGTCGCGGCAGTCGGTTATAATAGAGCAAGTTGGGGCGGTTAGCTCAGTTGGCTAGAGCGCGTCGTTGACATCGACGAGGTCAGAGG
>CAZEPA010000378.1:0-4811 GCA_964513955.1 uncultured Anaerolineae bacterium
GGTGTACTGCCCGCTGGGGCCGGTGCTGGTTGTAGTCACCAGCTCGGTGGGATCACCTTCGCCGTCGCCATCGGCATCCAGGTAGAGGCTGACGGTGACGCCGGCGATGCCCTGGTCAGCGCCCGTGCAGAGTTTGTCGCCGTTGACGTCAATACAGACCGTGTCGCCAATCGAACCAGGGGTTTGACCGAAGTAGCCAAAGTCGGCGTCCGTGACTGCATTGCCCTGCGCGGTGAAGTCTGCCGGGCTGACCGCGTTCGGGTTCGCGGTGCTGCGCACGTAGGCATTCGCAAAGTAGGCATCCACCGCGCTGCCCGCGCCGTCCACCGGTGCGACAATGTAAGAACGCGTCGGATCGAGGTTGGTGAAGCTGTAGTTGCCGCCCCCTGCCGTGGTGGTCGTGGCGATCAGCAGGTCTGAACCCGCGTCAATGATGCCGTTGCCGTTGGTGTCTTCATACAGGTTGACGGTGACGCCGTTGATGCCAACATCCGCGCCGTCGAAGACGCCGTTGTTGGCAATGTCCTCGAACACCTTGTCGCCGATCGAGCCAGCGCCGCCCGGCCGATAGCCGAAATCAACCGTCGTAATGTTGTCGCTTTGCTGCAGCGTCACCGAGGTTGGATGCGCGCCCTGCGTCGCTGTATAACCGGCGGGCGGATTCGTCACGTCCACGCTGTAGGTGCCAGCCTGCAAGCCGGCAATCAAATACTTGCCATTGGCGTCCGTGGTGGCGCATCGGTTTCCGGGGTTAGCGCACACCTGGATGCCAGGGATGCCTTCCTCGCCGGGGTCCTGCACGCCGTTGCCGTTCCAGTCACGGTAGACCGTGTCGCCGATGGAAGCGCGGCTGACCGCCACGCCCGCAATCGCGCCGGTGAGCTGGTTGATGCCACCCTGGCTGCTGCGATAGGAGTTGGTATAATTGCCGGCCGTAGTCGAGGCTGATATCAGCGCATTGAACGGCAGTATCAGGCTCTGCCCCGCGTTGATGACGGACGGCACCGTGAAGACCGGTTGCGCCGCCGTGCCCGAGACAGACGCCGTGACGCTGGCCCCGTTGACCGTTGCGGTCAGGGTGCCAGGGATCGCGCCGGTATAGGTGAAGCCGGTGGGCAGGTATTCGGTGATGACCATCGGGCTGCTGGTGGGGCCGCTGCCCACGTTGAGCATCGTGATGGTGTACTGCACCGTGTCGCCAGGCGCCGCCGATGTCGGATTGACGGTCTTGGTCTGGCGCAGGAGCGGCTGGTTGCCGGAGACGGTGACATCGTAGCCACAGCTGTTGATCGTCTGGCCGCCCGGCGTCGTGACGCCGGAGGCGCAGACCTTGTTACTAATCAGGCCGCTGCCGCTCGCCTTCACCGTAACCGTCGCCTCGAACATCTGGCTCTGCAAGAACGGCGCGACGGTCCAGGTCAGGTTGGGGAGGCTGACATTGCTGGGCGCCGGCACGGCGCTGACGTAGGTAACGCCGCTGGGCAACGTGTCTTGAATCTGCACGGTGCTGAAATTGTTGGCGCCGCCGTTGTAGAGCTTGACCTTGTACTGATAGTAGTCGCCCACCTTGACCAGCTCGCGCGTCGCCGGCTTGCCAACGGCCAGACAGCCATTGAATGTGATGCTGTTGGGGTCGTAGTAGCGCCAAATGTGGTCTTTGCCGCCGCTGTCGCCGCCGGCGTCGCCGCCGAAGGTGTCTACGGTCCACTTGGGACAACCGGTGGCGTCGAGGATGGCGCTGGCGTCCTGCACCTTGACCTTGATCCACATGTACTCCGGTTGGTACAAGGTTTGCTGTCCGTAGGCCCAACGCACGGCGTTCGGGGTGCCGTTGGCCTGGCCGGTGGTTTGCGGCAGGTCGCCGGCGGTCAGGTCAAAGCCTGAGTTGCTGGCGTCGGCTCCGCGCGTATAGGGGATTGCGTAGGGTGGGTTTGGCGAACCACCAGGCGGGTCATCAGAGAACTGGCTGCCGGGGTACTTGATGCGCTGCCAGGGGCCGATATCCTGCGTAGCCTGATCAATACAATTGGCCAGCGGCGTCGTGGTCGGAGTAGGATCGCAGGCCGTGTATTTGGCGAAATCGAACTCCCACGCGTAGCCGCTTTGAGGACCGGCGACCACATTCGCCAGGCCCCACGGCGCGTAGCCGCGCTGATTGGAATCAATCAGCGCCGCGGCGGGATAGGCCGGATTGGTCGTGCCTTTGATGCCGTACCCCGCTTCCTGCCAGGCATCCCACTTGTTGAGCGTTGTGCCCAACACGGTGCGCGCGCCAATCGTGTCGCCGCTGTTGTTCGTCAGGCTGCCGCCAGAGTAGGTGCCGAAGGCGGTCTCCGGCGCCGTAGAGTAGAAGATGCCCGTGTCGCCGTACACGCCAACGACCGTGCCCAGGTTGGTGTTGGCCGCGGTCACGATCGGGCTGGTCACGCCGAGGATGTTCGGGCCGCGGGTGATGCCCACCAGGCTGACCGTCGGATCGCCGCCTGCACCCACGATGGGCATTTGAGCCTGGCCTTTCATCGGCACTTTGTCGAAGCCGGTGATGCCGTCGGCATTGAGATCACCAGGCATGATGTAGGCCGCGTCGGTGACCTGCAATCCATTAGGGACGTAGAAGGTAGAATAGCCCCCAACGCCGGTGGTCGTGCCCAGGTCGGGCATTGCCTTGATGATGATGCCCAATTCATCGCCGGCGCGCAGCAAGGGCTGCCCGGCCGGCCGCTGATTGGTGGCGATTAGATTATCCAGATACGCCTGTGTATCTGGGTCAAAGTAGACATAAACCACACTGGCATTTAAGTTGTGCGCGCTGGCCGTGGGGGTCGGCACGCCAACAACCTGAGGGAACAGGCTGACCAGCATGGTTGCAATGACGGTAATGTAAAGCAGCTTGAACCGCCATGCACGTTGATGGGACGAACGAAAAGTCATCATGAAACGCCTCCAACGACAAACAACGATCTCATCTCACACATGGGGGAAGCAAAGGGGCGTCCACAGCATTTCAGGCTTGTGGAACGACCCGGCCGCGAAGATCGCACGGCATACGATAGTGGAATATAATGGTAGTGGATAAGAATCAACTTCATCTCCTCTGTCTTTAATCATCTCGTCGTGCGCAATCCAAACGTACTTAGCTTACCACACATTCGTGCAATCAATGCTTACACTTGCCTGAAAACTGTTCACAGGCGCTCCGAGATAAGGACGCACACACGGCCGCCAAGACGCGACAGGCGCGGCATGCAGCACCATTATCGAGGTAGAATGTTGCAGTCCCTATTACGTCCCGTGTCAAATTGCTGCATTGACAATTGCGCACCTCTCCGTTATTATAATCGCGTTTGTTGTTTTCTACTATCTATTTCGGGCGCTCACTCGGCGCTCAGCACTTGACATCACGAGCTTCAATGCGATTCATTTCGATCCAGGAAGGTGGGCATCGCGATGGGACAGTATCGTCAACACGTCTTTGTTTGCACATACGGCCCGTATTGCCCTTTCGATGGGGACACCGAGCAATTACTCAAACGACTCAAAGAACGCGTGGCGGCCAGCGGTTTGCAGAATGAAATTCGCATCAACCGCTCGGGCTGCCTGAATCAGTGCGGGCACGGCCCCAACCTGGTGGTTTATCCCGACGCTGTGTGGTATGCGCATGTGCAGCCTAGCGACGCCGACGAGCTGTTCGACTCGCACCTGCTGGCCGGGAAGCCGGTGCAGCGCTTATTGTACGTCGCGCCGCCTGGCAACAACAAAGAAATCAGCGGCTACCCACCTGTGGTGCGTGAGATGGAAAAACAGGAAAAGGCCAACGACAAACGCCGCGCCGCTCTCTATGCGCACCTGCGGGCTGAGGCCGCGTCGTCCTCAACGGTCCCGAATGCGACAACGCACGACAAGGCTGATGATGCGGAGCAGGTTCATGCCGATCTTTAGACGAAATCAACCCGCATCAACGCCTTTGCGTGCGGACGCGGCTGCGGAAGCACCTGCGGCGGCGCCCACGGTGAGCACGACCGGGGGCGAGGCGGCTGCCCTCTTGCACATCTGCCAGATCATCACCAGCGATGACTTCGACGTCGCCTACCACTGGCTGCGGGTTGAGTTTGGGGTCAACACCTGGGAGGATGTCAAACGCAAGTGCCCGCGCGGCAGCCGCGAGCTGCGGTACTTGCAGCGGGTCGTCTTGTTTGTGGATACCCTGGGCGATCTGCTGCGTCGGGGCCAATTGCCCGAAACCCCCGTCTTCAGGCTCATTGACGAGATTGGCCTCAATACCTGGGAAACGGTCATGCCGTGGGTGGCCGATGCGCGCCGCGAAATGGTGAATCCTGCACTCTACGCCAACCTTGAATGGCTGGCTGGCCGCTTCTTCGATTGGCAGCGCGAGGGCTAATCTCCTGTGCTCCTTGCAGGGCTGCGGCGGGATGGCGATCACAGCATCGGGCGACGCACTCGCCAGTCAACGCGGATATGTCCCAGGATCCATGCGCGGGTTGGGCGCGAGACGCCAATCTTGCGCAGGCCTGGGGTGCATTTCAATTATGGGACGTAGCTCGCAACTTTCAACGCAAAGACGCCACGGCGCTGGGGCGCAAAGCAAAACACATAGCACCTCTGCGCCGCTGCGTCCTTGTGTTTGCGTGCATTTCAATGCAGCCCGAGGAGGGCTGTTGCAGCAGGCGCTGCGTTGAGGGCCTTCTTTGATCCAATCTGCGTTTTTCTGCGTTTATCTGCGTCCTACGCCAGAACCTCGTGAACGGTTACAGGGATAGACAGGACGCAAATTGACGCTGGCTACGCACGCA
>CAZEPA010000379.1:0-4807 GCA_964513955.1 uncultured Anaerolineae bacterium
TCAGCCCGCTGATCTACGGTTATGTTGCCAGGGCCTGCCTAACTGATTTGACAAAACCACCACGATTGTCTAGACTTTAGCCGCGTCTAAACTTAAGGAGGGCCACATGCGCAGCGAAACGGTTGGCAGCCACGCGATCGAAGACTACCTCAAGACGATCTACCTGGTGCAGCAGGATGAAGGCCGCGTCACCACCTCGGCGCTGGCGCGGCGGCTGGGTGTGGCCCCGGCATCCGTCACCAACATGGTCAAGCGTCTGGCAGAGATGAACCTGGTGCGCCATGCGCCTTACCACGGTGTCAAGCTGCTGCCCGCCGGCGAGAAGATCGCCCTGGAGGTTGTGCGCCATCATCGCCTGCTGGAACTTTATCTGGCTGAGGCGCTTGGCATGCCCTGGGATCAGGTGCACGCCGAAGCCGACCGCCTGGAGCATGTGATTTCCGAAGACCTGGAAGAACGCATGGCTGCGGCGCTTGGGCAACCAACGATGGATCCGCACGGGCATCCCATTCCCAGCCGTGATTTGACCGTGTTGGAGCGTTCGCAGGCCGCCCTGGCCGCGGCCCAGCCCGGGGATGTAGCCAAGATCGAATGGGTGAGCGACCTCGATCCCGCGCACCTCCGCTACCTGGCCGCCATTGGCCTGGTCCCCCAAGCCACGGTGCACGTGATTGACGTGGCGCCGTTCAATGGCCCGCTGCAGCTGCGCATTGGCAGCAACGAGGTCAGCTTGGGCCGCGAACTGGCCGCCGAAGTCTTTGTCAGCCGTTCAGCCGGACCAAAAACGGCAGTTTAGGCGGGTTCCAGCAGCAGACTGCGATCATCTAAGAACTCGACAGGCGCCTGATCGCGGCCGTGTTCCCACATCATCGAGAAGAACGAGATACCACTCTCCCCGATACAAAAGTCAGCCGGCGTGAAGCGCATCTTTGAGTCTAAAGGCGGCTGTGCGTGCTCAGGATTATATTCAGCCTCCCAGCCAAACGCATCACCTTTCCAGTATTCTCCTTTCGCGTGGAGTTGACCGGCAAGCTGCCTGACTTCATCCAGGTCAGGCAGCGCCCTTGGGCTTGTATGTCGCTTCATGACGTTTCTCTACGATACGGCTTGTTATCGCTTGAACCACCTCAGGCGTTAAGCCTTCTTCCGGTTCCGCCTTATCACGCGCGGTCATCACTTGCTCGACCTCAGCAAACGATGCCTGTCCTAAGTCTTGCAGCAAAGCGGTGAAGCTCGCCTTTTGTTCAGCTACCGCCCTCTCTGATAATGGTTGTGCGGTATAGGCCAACGTCACCTGGCGTGTGAGGGCATAGACAATGTACTGATTCAGCGACGTTTCTTCGGTTTGCGCCAACGTTTCTAGCTGCCGATGTAGTGTTTCAGGTAAACGCAATGTTAAACGACTCATATTATGACCAATCCGGCTGCGCCGCCTTGTTTTGTCAGGCCCTCGAACAATACGTTTGTATCAATGACGACACGGGGAGAAGTTTGAGCTGGCATGACACTATGATAGCACCGTATACGGTGTCATTCCAAAATCTCGCAGGGATCTCTAGAAGAAACTCAAGACCCTTTTTATGTGGTGATAATGGTTGACGCGCGCGGCCCTTTTTCCGTCTAACCAGAGTCAAAAGCCCTTTGACGAACCTTAGCCTGTGCAGTACAATTACTGGCTGAGACGTGGGGTGGGTGTAGACAGAAAATTGGGGAACCGATGGCATTTAGAGATTTACGCGAGTTCATCGCCAAACTGGAAGAGATCGGCGAGCTGCAGCGCATTCAGGCGCCGGTCAGCGCGGAACTAGAGATTTCGGAGATTACCGATCGCGTGTGCAAAGGCCCGGCCGCGCAGAACAAAGCGCTGCTGTTCGAACAGGTGAAGGGGTCGAGTATCCCGGTGCTGACCAACGCGCTGGGGTCGGCGCGGCGTATGGCGCTGGCCCTGGGCGTGGAGAACCTCGATCAATTGACTGCAAACCTGGGCGTGCTGATCAAACCAGAACTGCCCAAAGGTCTGGGCCAGATGATGAATCGCGCGGGCGACTACTGGGACGCGCTGAAAAGCATCGGCCTCGGCCCGGCCATCGTCAAGAAGGCGCCAGTGCAGGAGGTGGTGCTGTTGGGCAGCGACGCCGACCTCAACCGCTTGCCCATCATGCAATGCTGGCCGCAGGATGGCGGGCGCTTCATCACCATGACCACGGTGATCAGTCGCGACCCGGTCAAAGGCATTCGCAACGTGGGCATGTACCGCTGTCAGGTGCATGACAGCCACACGCTGGGCATGCACTGGCAGCTGCATAAAGGCGGCGCCGAGCACGAGCGCAAGGCGCAGCAGGCCGGCATTGATCGCATCCCGGTCGCGATCAGCCTGGGCGGCGATCCCGCGGTGATGTGGAGCGGCTCCGCGCCGCTGCCGCCCGACATTGACGAATTTTTGCTCGCCGGCTGGCTGCGCAGCAAGCCGGTCGAATTGGTGCGCTGTGTGACGCAGCCGCTGGAAGTGCCAGCCGAGGCCGAGATCGTCATCGAAGGCTACGTGGATCCGCTGGAAAAGCGGCCGGAAGGGCCGTTTGGCGACCATACCGGTTATTACACGCCGGTGGACAACTATCCGGTGCTGCACGTCACGGCGATCACCATGCGCCGCGAGCCAATCTATCCCGCGACCCTGGTCGGTCTGCCGCCCATGGAAGATTATTGGATGGGCAAGGCCACCGAGCGCCTCTTCCTACCGCTGATGCGCCTGTTCCTGAGCGAGATCGTGGATGTCAACATGCCCGCCGAAGGGATATTTCATAACCTGATCCTGGTCAGCATCAAAAAACGTTTTCCCGGCCATGCGCGCAAGGTCATCAACGGGCTGTGGGGCCTGGGCTTGATGATGCTTACCAAGGCCATCGTGATTGTGGATGAAGACGTGGATGTGCAGAATGTCAGCGAGGCAATGTTCCACGCCTTGAACAACGTGGACTGGAGCCGTGACATCATCGTGCAGGACGGGCCGGTGGATGCGCTCGATCATGCCAGCTATCGCTTTGCGCTCGGAGGCAAAATCGGCCTGGACGCCACGCGCAAATGGGCCAGCGAAGGCTACACGCGTGACTGGCCTGAGCTGATCACGATGAGCGAGGGGATCAAGCAGCAGGTGAGCGCGCGCTGGCGCGAGTATGGCTTTGCGGCTGAGCCAGGGGCAGCGACTGCGCCTGAACCGAACGGCCGCAGCCTGTTGAGCCGCTCCACGGCGGTCGTGCGGCGCTTTGGGCGTCGCGGCAAAGGCGAAGGGAAACACGGATAGACGTGATGAACGCAAACGATATTTTAGCGAAGGCGGCGCAAGGCGAGCGCCTGACGCCAGACGAAGGGTTGATCCTGTATCGGGATGGCGACCCCGACGCAACGATGGCCGTGGCGCATCAACTACGCCTGGCGCGCACGACGCCGGGCCAGGTGACGTACCTGGTGGATCGCAACATCAATTATACCAACGCGTGCACGACCGACTGCCAGTTCTGCTCCTTCTACCGCGTGCCCGGACACCCCGAGGTGTACGTGCGGACGAAGGCCGAAATCGGCGCGAAGGTCGAAGAGCTGATCGCCTGGGGCGGCACCCGCATCTTGATGCAGGGCGGGCACAACCCAGACCTGCGTATCGAGTGGTACGAAGAGATGCTGCGCTGGCTCAAAGCCACTTACCCCGAAATTGAGCTCGACTGCTTTAGCCCGTCGGAGATCGAGGCCATTGCCAAGATTGAAGGCATGACGATGGACCAGGTGCTGCGGCGGCTGCAGGCGGCCGGGCTGGATGGCCTGCCCGGCGGCGGCGGCGAAATCCTGGACGACGAGGTGCGCAAGCGCATCACGCCGAAAAAGACCAAGACCGCGGAGTGGCTGGAGGCCATGCGCATCGCACAGCGCCTGGGCATGACCACGTCAGCCACCATGGTGATTGGCTTTGGCGAAACGCTGCAGCATCGCATCAACTCGCTGACCAATCTGCGTAACCTGCAGGAGGAGAGTCTGGCTGCGCATGGCAACGGTTTCACGGCGTTTATCATGTGGACCGCGCAGCTCAGCACAACCAACAGCCTGGGGCGCAGCCGCCATCGGGCCAAATACGGCGCGAACTATGATGAGTATCTGCACACCAACGCCGTGGCGCGCATTTACCTGGACAATTTTCAGAATTTCCAGGCCAGTTGGCCGACGCAAGGGCTGGAGACCGCGCGGCGCGCGCTCTACGCGGGCGCCAATGATTTTGGCAGCACCATGCTGGAGGAAAATGTGGTCAGCGCGGCCAATGCCTACACCGAAGAAAACCCGCGCATGACCGTCTATGACCTGCACGCGCAGATCCGTCAGGCCGGCTTCACCCCTGCGCAGCGCGACAGCCGCTATCGCCTGGTGCGCACGTTCGATCGGGTTTACAGCGAGGCTGAGCTGGCGCCGACGCCGATTCCTTCGCGGCTCGGCGCGCAGGCTCGACCGAATTTTATTTCACTGGCCGTATTGGCCTAGGAGACTTGCGCCGTGAAGCGAGTGAAAACGTTCCTCGAAATGATCAAATTCGAGCACACCATTTTCGCCCTGCCTTTCGCCTATTTGGGCATGGTGTTGGCGGCGCGCGGTTGGCCAACGTGGTGGCAGTTCATCTGGATCACGCTGGCGATGGCTTCGGCGCGCACGTTGGCCATGGCCGTCAACCGCGCCGTGGATGCGGCGCTCGACGGCCGCAACCCGCGCACGGCCAACCGCCCCATTCCACGCGGCGAGTTTTCGCTGCAGCAAACCTGGCTCTTTGCCG
>CAZEPA010000380.1:0-4787 GCA_964513955.1 uncultured Anaerolineae bacterium
CGCCGAAGAACACGTCTGCCGGCAGGTCGCCGTGCCAGGAACGCCCCCAGTCCAGATGCGCCGCCAGCGTCGCCTCCCATTCTTGATCTGAAATCGTATCCATTTTCTTGCCGCTCATCATTCCCCCATCACCTCACGCACTGCATCACTGGCG
The DNA here is from genome assembly GCA_964513955.1 of uncultured Anaerolineae bacterium. Classification (GTDB taxonomy): domain Bacteria; phylum Chloroflexota; class Anaerolineae; order SSC4; family Amarolineaceae; genus Amarolinea. Next base: position 155 of record CAZEPA010000380.1, read on the forward strand.
ACCTGCGAGGAACCGTGGCGCGCTCACGCTCCTTGCGCCAGCTTCCCCAACACCCTCACCGCCTCCGCCCGCGCCGCCGCGGACGGCGCCTGCGCGCTGAACGTCGTCAGCCTCGCCATGTCAATACGGCTCAACGTTCAGTCATTAGCCGCGAAATCGACGCGAAATCGACGCGAAGCAGGCCGCAATCAGACCGGGCTCTCATCTACTCGTCCCTGCGCGTCCACGCCGAAGAGCACCCGTCCGCCACGGTGGTTGAGAAAGGCGCAGAGTGCGCGCATCGCTTCAGTGCGCTGCCCGGTGGAGAGCTTGAACTCCTGTATCTCGGATTCACCAGCCTCGACCCAGGCCAGAAGTTGTTGATAGCTTGTCATCTGCTCACCTCACTCGGGATCATCGGCAACAACACCACCAACTCCAAATAATGCCCCTGGGTTTGTACTCATGACCGCAACCCCTCGCCAACCTGGCTGGCATGCTCCACCCGGAAGATGTCCACCTTCGTTTCGAGGCATTTGCGCAGGGCAAGGTCGTTGGCGCCGATTTCAAACCAGCCGCTGGGCTTTTGATAGAAGTCAAGCCCGCGGCCGATCTTGATGACCCAGCCGTTGTCAACCCGAATCTCCCGATCGTGCAGATTAGCATTCAGGTCCACATCCAGAACGATGTCGAGGTCCAGGAGGCTTTGCTTGAGCTCGGTCAGTTTGTCCTGGATGTCGGCGACTGGCGTGTTGCCATCGTAGCTGGTGACCAGCCGGATATGCTTGATGGCGCCAGCCTTGACCACGGCCTCGCAGAAGCGCACGAAGTTCTGGATCTGGTGCGGCATGCGAATGTACGGGTCCTCGACGACTATTCCCAGTCCCCCGCGCAGATACGGGCCTACGAGCGATTCATAGCTGTGGCCGGTATCACCGTAGAAGATGGTGAAGTGCTGTTCTTTCAGGCCTGGTTCTTGCGGAATTTGAGCCGCTGCCGAGGGCGTGACGCCTGCAGCCGTGGTACCTACGCCAGCGGTCGCCACGGGCAGGGCGGGCGCTTCCTGTCTGACAGTGACCGGGGCTACAGCGGCAATCCCGCCGTTGAGCGTCTTACGCAGAGGCTGCTGCGTCGCCGGGGCGTGCTGTGATTCCGGGCAGTACACGACGATCTCTTGACCGCCAGCCGAGATGTAGGAAAGATCAATCCTGGCGAACTCGTCGTCCGGTTTGCGCTTGTTCATCTGCTCTTTGATGCGCCGCCGACACTCGATGGCATAGGCGACGTATTCCTCGAATTCTTGATCACTGGGTGGCCCGTCGGGGTGCAGGATCTTCAAGAACGCACAGACCGTTTTCTTGACGCCCTTTTCATCACGGCCCTCGACCGCGGCGCCAAGACGGATGCGCTTGGTCACCTCTTCATAACGATTGCTGTGGGCAAACTGATGGTGGAACGCTTCGGCCAGGTAATCGGTGATGAAGCCGTAGTTCACGGTGAGATACTCGGTGCTGTTCTTGAGCATCTCCCAGCCCGGCAAATAGCAGGCAAAGCGATCCATGATCGCAAGGTCGAACTCCCTGGGCAGCGGCATGAACAGGTCATGCTCGGTGGAGTTGACCACCTGGGGCACCGAGTGATCAATGTTGCCGACGAAGGCCATGCTGGCATCGGCGATCACTTCGACGCCACGCGAGAAGCGACCGTTGGCCATGAAGTCTTTCATGATCTGGATGGTGTCTGGATCGTTGATCTTGATGCCGGCTACTTCATCGAAGGCGATCGTGTCCCAGAAGCCAACGAGGCCAATGTGCTTGCGTGCGTTGTTGTAGAAGAGGGTCGCCTTGGTGGCCTGCCCGCCGCTGATCAAGGTTGAGTAGGGTGAGAATTCACTAAAGAAATAGGACTTGCCCGTGCCGCGAGGCCCAAGCTCGATGAAATTGAAGTTCGGCTCGACCAACGGCGCCAGGCGAGCGACAAAGTGAAACTTCAGGCGCCGGGTAAGTTTGGCTGGCTCCAGGCCGACCGAGCGCAGCACGATGTCCAACCATTCATCACGCAAAAACTGACGCCGGCCTGCGATGTAGCCATCGAAATCAAAGCGACTCAGCTGAATCGGTCGCAGGTCTTCGATATAGAACGCATAGTCGCTGTCGTTCACTTCGTTATAAGCGATGGTCACCTCGGCCCAGATGCCGCCTTCCAGCAGTCGCTCGTTGTCGCGGTAGAACTTCTCCGCAATCGCGATACGCTGCGAGTTGAAGTTCTCTAACGACGCCCAGTGGCGACGTTCTTTCTCGACGTAGCGCACGTGGATTTTGTCTATGAAGCGGTGCCGTCCTTTGGTGGCAACTTTCGACTGGGCGGCGTTGGCCTCGTCGGGACGCACGTAGTTGTCCTGCAAGGTAGCCAGAACCGCTTCCAATCCTGCTTGAATCTCGGCGGGTTCGTCGCTGGCGCAGTAACGGGCGAGCAAGAACTCCAGCACGAAGGTGGGGACGTTCGTGCCTTTCTTGATGCGATGCAGGAGGTCCTTGCGGACGACTTTGCCATCGAACACGCTCAGTAGTTTCTGATCCAAGTTATCCATCATTTACACCGTGTAATCCGTTTCCAGGTCGAGTTTACTAAAGAGGGTCATGGTGTTGGGGTCGAGCGCTTTGACGGTGAACTTGCCCTGGAAGTCGTCATTCATGCGCAAGGTCACCTGAACCGAGTCACCGGGTTTGAGCGACACAAGGCGTGTAGCCGCATTGACCACGCCGCCGGGCTTGGCTTCGCCGACGACCTGACCCGACTTGGCGTGCGCTTCCAACAGGATGTCTACGACGGTCTCCATGCTGAATAAGTCGCCCGTACTAACCGTGAGGTCAATCACGGGCACGCGCGTGGTAATCTTCTTAGCGCCTCGCTTGTAGCTCAGGGTCACGGTCGGCTGTTTACCGGCCGCAGGCTGCGCGGCACGCAAGCGAACGACGATCACGGGCACCAACGCTTCCTGGAGGGAAGCGCCGCCGTGACAGTAGACAGCGCCGCTCTGGTAGGCAACCATCGCACGCGGACCGGCAGCCTGATTGAAGTCGCCACGGATGCCCAGCAGGTCAGCGGGCAGGACAAAGTTGGCCGACGAGAGACTGCCATCGCCCAACAGCAGCCGCTCGTGCAGATTCAGCCAGGCGCCCGGCGGCCTGCTGCAAACATCGCCTGGGCCTAGCGCGGTGTTGAGGTAGAAGCCATGATCGGTGACGATGATCGCATCCTGAAAGCCCAGGCTGGCCAACCGGTGCAGCGCGGCACGTACCTGCTGGAAGGTGCGGCTGATCAGGCCAGGGGCAGCCTCTGGGTTGTTCTCGAAGTCGTTGTCCATCTCGTTGCTGCGTACAACGAGCAGCTCGGTGGCAGCCGCCAGGTCGAACTTGCCGAGCGCCAGGGCCTTGAGCGTGGTCTCGGCAAAGCGGTGACCAAAGCGCCGTCGCAGCACATCCATGCGCTGCGGGACGGTCGCCAGGGGCTGATCGCCGAGCAAAACGCCGAGCTGATCGTTCTTGCGCACAAGTCGTAGATCGTGTCCGGCGCCGGGCAGCAGGCTGGCCATGCCCACCAGCGTGATCGTAGGCAGCGGGGCGCAGGCCGGTTGGAAGGTCACCTGCCCCTCGTCGTTGAGCTGCTTGGCCAATTCAACACCAAGCTCGTAACGCAAGGCATCAATCATCAGCAACGCCACGCGCTGTCCACTTTGTTGCAGGAGTGGGGCGACGAGCTTGTCGAAGGTGTCGGCGTTGGCCAGGCGGCCGGCCGGCGGCCAACCTGAGCGCTCGAGATGCTTGATAAAGAGGTCCTGGACGTGGTCAGTCAGGCGGCGATGCACGGTGCGCGCCAGCGTGGCCACCACGGTCTGTGCGCCGGCATCACCGTTGTAGGCGATGTCGGCAGCCGCCTGCTCGAGTTCCCGCTGCAGGCGGTCAACTTCGCGCAGGCTGCCTACGTAGAAATCAATCAGGGCATCCTGGCTGCGTGCGTAGTCTGGCAGCTGGCGTTCGGCGTCCTCACAGGCGGCGATCAGGCTGGCCGCCGCCTGCAAAAGCAGCCACTGTGCCTGATTTTCAGCCCGGCCCACCCAGATTGATTGGCCATGGCGGGCCAGGATGTGACGCACGCCGTCCAGGTCACTGCGCTGCAGGGCAGCCACAGCCTGGGCAAAAAACGTGCGTTCCTCAAACGGAAAGGTATCGAGAACGCCCAGGTCGGCGATGTAGCCGCAGGCAGCGGCCAACTGCAAATCTTTTTCAATCGTTTCGGCGCGTTGGATATAGGTGGGCTGCGTGCGCTGGTCGTTGCGCAGGCGCTCGCAGAGGTCCTGCACGAGCGGTTGGGCGGCTGGGAACGCGCGCGGCACCTCGGTCAGCGCGCCAGGCAGGGCGCCGGGCAAATCAAAGGCGAACTCACTGAAGAGGAGGAAGCGCCAGAGCTCGTCGGCCAGCGGCCCCCAGGTCTTGGCGCGGGTGGTCAGGCGCAGGCTGAGGGCGCTCTGGCAGAGGGCCTTGGCCTCGGACATCCAGGCCTCCTGGCCCTTGAGCGCCTCCTTTTGCGCGTCGGTGGGAACCAGCAGGCTGAACAAGAGGTCACGCGGCGACTCGACGCGCAGCGGGGCCTG
>CAZEPA010000381.1:0-4779 GCA_964513955.1 uncultured Anaerolineae bacterium
TCTCCTTACGACGGGGGAGTTTTTTTATCGCCGGGTTTAACATGAGACAAACGTAGGAGGAGGCCCAAGATGAACTCGACCGTTGCCGTCGCAAGACCTGTCCCCAACTATCGGACGTTGATCGCCTGGCCGGTGATGCTCTTTGTTTCCATGCTGCCCGACATTCTGTTTCGGGAGATGACAGGCCACCTGCCCAACTGGCTGTTTGGGGCAAAACTGGCATTGATCGCGGCCCTCTTGTTGGGCAGCCTGTTCTGGGAAAACCTGCGCCCGCTGCGCCTGTTCTTTGGCGTCCTGCTGACGCTGTTCATTCTGGAGTGGGGAGTGACGCGGTTCTTCGATGGGCTGAGCTATCGCAGTTGGCTCGCCGCTGCCAGCCCCTTCGTTCAGCAGGTCGGCCTTGTGCAGATCACGCGTACCACGACCGCCCTCTTGATGGCGCTGGCGATGCTGGCCGTGTTTCGCCGTTTCGACCGCTTCTTCCTGGTGAAAGGCCGCCTGGATGCCCCGGCCCAGCCCATTCCTTTCATTCTGACCAGGCCGCCGTCCTGGCGTACCCTGGGGCCGGCCATTGCGGGCGCGATGTGCCTGGGGCTGCTCGTATTCGCCGTGGCCGCTGGCCGGCCGCCTGCGCTGACTTCGCTGGCACAGGCGCTGCCGCTGCTGCCCTTTGTGCTGCTTTTTGCTGCCAGTAATGCCTTCGGAGAAGAAATGCTCTATCGCGCGCCCTGGCTGGCTGCGCTGGCAAGCCCGATTGGCCCGGCGCAGGCGCTCTTGATGACGGCGGCGTACTTTGGGATTTCCCATTACTACGGCGTGCCCTACGGCGTCCTTGGCGTCATCATGGCCTTTATCCCAGGTTGGCTGAACGGCAAGGCGATGTTGGAGACACGCGGATTCTTTTGGGCCTGGTTCATTCACTTCTGGATGGATGTCGTGATTTTCTTCTTCATGGCGCTTGGCGCGGTCTCCCCTGGCGGCTGATGGATCAAACGAAGCGACTCAGCCTGACCTGCCGGCCAGCGCGCAGCCAGCAGCCGAGCGCCAGCGTCACCCCTGATCTGACGCCGTTGGATGCACTGATCCAGTCGCTGTCCGTGAACTGAGCGGCGCCGCCCCAGCAATGTTACGCTGCACGATGCCTTTGCCGCTGCGTATGAGCCATCAGTGCAGCCCGATGGCTGTTCGGGTTGTGCGATGAGACAGGATCAACAGGACTGACAGAGGGAGTTTCTCTTGTTCTGGTTATCCTGGGGCTGCACAGCCTGCGATGTGACTTGATCAGGAACTGAACCGCCATGCCGCCTAAACATCACCCCGTTGCACAGGAACACCCTGACCTCGGATTGGAGCGCCTGGTCTTTTTCAGCGACGCCGTGATGGCGATTGCGATCACTTTGCTAACCGTGGATTTGAAACTGCCTGAGCTGGGGGAAGCGGCCACGTCGCCGCAGCTCCTGCAAGCCCTGGCCGCGCTTACCCCACGCTTTCTGAGCTTCCTCATCAGTTTCATCGTCATCGGCGTGTACTGGAACTCGCACCACCGCTACTTCAGACACATTGCGTGCATGGATGGCCGCTTGATTGCGCTCAACATGCTCTTCCTGCTTTCCATTGCGCTCATTCCGTTCGTCGCGAGCTTGTTCGGGCAATACTCCCGTTTGCCCATCGCTCCCGCCATCTACGCGGGATCAATGGCATTCACTGGGTTGTCCATGAGCGCTATCTGGTGGTACGCCTCGCATGGGCGCCGCCTGCTCAAACCGGAAGTCAGCGATGGCATCATTCGCACCCATCGCCGTGTCGTGCTCATCGGGCCGCTCTCATTCCTGCTCTCCATCCCACTGGCCTGGGTGAACTTCGTTGCCATTGTTACGGCCTGGTGGATGGCTCCCCTCATCGCCGTTATCACCTTGCGAATCATGCAGCGGCGGACGAGCAGTCTGGCGCGCGCCCAAAAACCATAACGAGCCAGATTGGCAAAGCTGTCAATTCGGGTTGTAGACCGAACCGAGGCGCTTTTTCGACTCTCAGGCAATGGCTGTGAACGCGGCCGCCAGGGGTGCCGCTGTCCTCATGGGATGGGGAGCGTGTCCCGTCGTCCCAAAGGGACTACGGGTGGGGGGTCGTGGCGCTGCTGGCGGGCCTGGTCGGGGTGTGGGCTGTGGGGCGGACCGCTGCAACCAGGCGCGCCGCAGCCACCCCATGAAGAGTCACTGTGGCTGCCAAACCGCGCGATAATCCTCCGCGAATTGGCGCAGGGTGATCGGCGGCCGGCCCAACAGACGTGCAACGTCGCCCGTCACGAACGCCGACATTCCGCGCCGTGTCTGGGTGTAGAGGAAAGCCATCACCAGCGCAAAGGGCAGCGCTGTGCCGCGCCGCAGCGTGCGCCAGAGGAAGGCCGGCACGGAGGGGTTACGATACACGATCTTGCGCCCCAAGACTTCGCTCAGGATCGCGGCCACGGCGTCGTAATCCAATGCTGCGGGACCGGTCAGGTCGTAGGCCGTGTTTTCATGCCCCGGCTGGGACTTCGGCGAGCCTTCGGCGTGAGCGCTCAGTCGAACGCTCAGTCGAGCCGTCAGCGCCACAGCGGCGACCGCGCCAATGTCGCGCACATCAATAAAGCTGGTTTTGCCGCGACCCACCGGCACATACAGCTCGCCCCGGTCACGAATCTCGGCGCGGTGCGTGCCGCTGAGGTTTTGCATGAAGAAACTGGCGCGTAGAAAAGTCCAGCGCAGCGCCGACGCCCGCAGATATTGCTCCACTTGAAAGTGCGGCACGCGGCGGTTGTGCTCGATACCGATCAGTGACAGGAACACGACGTGCTCGACCCCAGCTGCCTGCGCCGCATCCACGAAGGGGAAGAGATAACGCTTCACGTTGGTGATCTGTGGCGGCCGCATGAGGAACAGGCGTTTGACGCCCGCCAGCGCCAACGCAAAGGTTTCCGGCCGGCCGAAATCGAGCATGACCGCCTCGACGGTCTCCCCGTGCCGTGCGCGCAGCTGCGCCACGTTCAGATCGGCCGCCCGCGCTGCGTATCCGGCGGCGGATAGCGATTGCACGACCGCGCTGCCCACATTCCCCAACGCGCCGGTGACCAGGATGGTGTCCGTCATTGCTTCGCTCCTCACACTTGACAGATATATAGACCAGTTGGTATAATCGCGCCATTCGATAGCTTTGTCAAGAAGGACATGCTGATGACCGCAGCACGCGACCAGATTCTCCACACCACCAGCGCCCTGTTAGAGAAACAGGGGTGCCACGCGACCGGGTTGAACGAGATTATCCGCGAGAGCGGCGCGCCCAAGGGATCGCTCTATTACTACTTTCCCGATGGCAAAGACCAATTAGTCAGCGAGGCCGTGCTGGAGGGTGCACGGACGGCGGCGGCGCGCATCGAGGAGCACCTGGCGGAGATCGGCCTGGGGGCGTTCGTGCGGCGCATCGCCGAGAGCGTGGAGGCCAGCGGTTATGCAGCGGGCAGCCCGCTCACCGCGGTCGCGATGGAAACGGCGACCACGAGCGAGCGCATCAACCTGGCGTGTCGCGAGGCTTACGCGCTGCTGATCGCTGCGTTCGAGAAGTATCTAGTGGCTCGCGGCGCGGCGCCAACCCGCGCCGCCGAGCAGGCCACATTCATCACCGCGGCCATCGAAGGCGGCATCATCTTGAGTCGCACGCAGCACCGCACGACGCCGCTGCGCATCGCGGCCGCCTATCTGGACACCCTGGTTTTGGAGGAAGCATGAAAATCGTTGTTTTCGGCGCATCGGGCGGAACGGGTATCAAGATCGTGGAACAAGCGTTGGCCGCCGGAGATGTTGTCACTGCATTCGTGCGCAACCCCGCGAAACTGGGCTTGCAGCACGCCAACTTGACCCTCTGCCAGGGTGATGTGACGGACGCGGCCGCCGTCGCACGCGCGGTCGCGGGGCAAGATGCCGTGATCAGCGCGCTGGGGCCGTCACGGCCGCCCGCGCCGGGCATGATGGAGACCGCGGCCAGGAACATCGTTACGGCGATGCGACAGCACAACGTGCGCCGGTTGATCTCCACCACAGGCGCGGGCGTGCGCGATGCGCAGGATCGGCCCACGCCGATGGATCACCTGATGAAAGGGCTGCTTACGCTCCTGGCCGGCGCGGTTCTGCGCGACTCGGCCGCCAACGTGGCTGTGATCCGCGGCAGCGACCTTGATTGGACCATTGTCCGCTTCCCGCGGCTGACTGATGGACCGCGCACGGGCAAGTACCGCGTCGGCTACCTGGGCAAAGACTCGGGCATGCAGGTCGCCCGCGCCGACGGCGCCGATTTCGTGCTGAAGGAGTTGCGCGCGGGCCAATACATCCGGCAAATGCCGGTGGTCAGCTCTTAGGATCAGGCTTCATGCACGCCCAAGTGGCTCGCTATCTGCACAAACTGAGCGTTGACAGTGGTTGCGGGCCTATCGGCCCGGCGGCCAACGGGTCGCAGCCGCCTCCATCCGAGACGTTTTACACGGCCTGGGCCTGGCCGTGGAGGAACAACCCTGCCCCTGCACCGGCGGGGACCGCCGGGGCGCGGGGCCGAGCAGCAGGGACGAGCCGCGGCCGGTCGAGGCAAAGGTCTTCTCGCCTGCGCGCAAGGTGACTACAGCGGCCGTCCCCGCGCCCACGCTGAACGAACTGGCTGCCCCGACCTGCGCGGCAAGATTGCGCGGCTGCACGGTGATTCGAGATTAAGTACGCGGATGCGCCCGGCGCCCGTCGCTCGATGCCTGTCGCC
>CAZEPA010000382.1:0-609 GCA_964513955.1 uncultured Anaerolineae bacterium
CGCTCAATGCTTGCATATGTGAATAATGTTCGTTCTGATGGCCACGCCCGGCCGATGCTGCTGAATAATCCCTGAACAGCCGGCTGCTTCGTCATCATATCCCACGCCCCTTCCGTGGCGCCATGACACTCAAGCACATCTTGAACCAAAACTCGGCCTTGAGTTTCAGGTGGGCTTGATACAAACTTAGCCATGTGTCGTCCGCTCTCCGGAGTATGAAAACCAAGAACAAAGCACATCCGCCCGGTCCTGATCTGCGCAGCTGGCTGGCCACGCTGGAATCTCACGGCGAACTCAAGCGCATCACGACCGAAGTGGACTGGGATCAGGAGATCGGCGCCATCGCGCGGATCAACCTCGGCCTGCAAGGCCCAGGGCTGCTGTTCGAGAACATCAAGGGGTACCAAAACACCCGCTGCACCAAGTTTCTTACCGGTTCCCTCGGCAACCGCCGACACGTCTGCCTGCTGCTTGGGCTGCCACTGGACACGCCGGACCGGCAGATCGTCGCCCACCTCAAGCGAAACTACCGCCACGGAATCGCCCCGGTCGAAGTCGAAACAGGACCGGTAAAGACGCACCGTCTGGTCGGTTCCGATCTCGACCTGA
>CAZEPA010000382.1:619-4777 GCA_964513955.1 uncultured Anaerolineae bacterium
CCTTGACGGTGGCCGCTACCTCGACACCTTCTGCGGCGTCATCACGCGCGATCCAGCCACGCAGCGTATCAATGTCGGCATTTACCGAGGACAGTTGCTCGGCCCCGACAAGGTGGGCAAGCTGCTCATTCCCACGCAACACTGGGGCGGCCACTTCTCCCAGCACCGCGAAACCATGCAACCCATGCCGGTGGCCGTGGTGCACGGTTGGCACGACGTGCTCCCCTTCTGCGCCGGCAGCCCCTTCCCCAAAGGCGTGTGCGAATACGAAATGATGGGCGCCATCCTCGGCCGCCCGGTGGAACTGGTGAAGTGCGTGACGAGCGACCTCATGGTGCCCGCCAGCGCAGAGATCGTCGTGGAAGGCTTTATTTCCCCCGATCCGGCCACCTTCGAGATGGAAGGGCCCTTTGGCGAGTATCCGGGCTATGCCGGCGGCTCGCCTTCGCCCAAGCCGGTGCTGAAAGTGACCCGCATCACCCACCGCGACGATCCGATCCTGCGTGGCACGCTGGAAGGCGCGCGCCCCGGATTTCCCAGCGAGGATTCGCCCTTGTGCGCCTACAGCTGGTCGGCCATCGCCTGGAACATGCTGGAGGACTTCGGCGTTGGCGGCATCACCGACGTATGGATGCCACCGGTGGTCACTGGCACCCACATCGTGGTGCAGATCCGCAAGCAATATCGTGGCCACGCCCAGCAGATCGCCAACGCCCTGTGGGGCACCGGCGCGGGGCAGTGGTTCTTCAAGAACGTGATGGTCGTAGAGGAGGACATCGATATCCGCGACCGCGAGGCACTCGAATGGGCCTGGGCCTTTCGCGTCAATCCGGCCATGGGACAGCTCGCCACCTTCGGCCCCACCTTCGGCTCGGTGCTCGACCCGTCCACGCCCCGCGAGCAGGCCGATCCCGTCAAATACGGCACCGGTTGCTGGACGCGCACCCTCATCGACGCCACCCGCAGTTGGGAATTCGAACGCAACCCCGCCTGGGGCGGCCGGCGTTTTCCGCCGATCAACACGATACCGGTTGATCTGGAGGAGAAGGTGCGCGCACGCTGGACCGAATACGGCATCGGCAACGATTACCTCTCGGACGCGCAGCGCGAACTGCTCACTTTTTCCGAGCTTTCGAAACGTTTCCCGGTTGTTTGAACAGCCGGATCGGCGTTTTCCGATCCGGCCCACCCTAGTCAACAGGAGGAGCAGACCATGAAACTTCGTACTGCCTTGACCGGAATAGCCCTGGTCGCCTTTGCTGCCACGGCAGCGGCGGATCTCGTCGTCGGCGTAACGGTTTCGACGACCGGCCCCGGCGCATCGCTGGGCGTACACTACCGCAACACCTTCAACATGCTGCCCAAGACGCTAGGCGGCCAGCCGGTGAAGTACATCGTGCTGGATGACGCATCCGACCCCACCCAGGCGGTGAAGAACGCGCGCAAGCTCATCACAGAAGAGAACGCCGACATCATCTTGGGTTCGTCCTCCGTGCCGAACAACCACGCCATCTCCGAGGTAGCCTCCGAACTGAAGACAGTGCAGATCGCCCTGGCGCCGATGGGACTGCCGCCGGAGAAGATGGTCTGGACCTTCGTCGTGCCGCAGTCCATACAGCTCATGATCGAGGGCGTGGTCAAGCATATGCAGGCCAGTGGCGTGAAGAGCGTGGGTTACATCGGGTTCAACGATCCATGGGGCGAGGGCATCTACAAAGCGCTCGCCGCCTTGGCCGAACCGGCGGGTATCAAGATCGTCGCCAACGAGCGTTACGCCCGCCCGGACACCACTGTCGAAGCCCAGGTACTGAAAATCATGGCGGCGAAGCCGGATGCGGTGTTGATCGGCGGATCCGGCACGCCGGGCGCGCTGCCTGCCATCTCGCTTGCGGGGCGCGGTTTCAAGGGGCCAGTGTATGGCAACCACGGCATGGTCAATCCCGATTTCATCCGCATCGGCGCCAAGAGCGTGGAAGGCCTCATCGCGCCCACCGGCCCTCTGGTCGTCGTGGAGCAGCTACCTGATTCCAATCCCGTCAAGTCCGTGGCCAGCGCCTTCGTCAAGAGCTACGACGCCGCCTATGGCGTGCAGAACCGCAACGCATTCGCCGGCTATGCCTACGACGCCTACCTGCTCATTGAAAAAGCCCTGCCCGAGGCCATGAAGTCAGCCAAGCCCGGGACGCCGGCGTTCCGCGCTGCACTGCGCGACGCGCTCGAGAAATTGCACGAGGTGGTGGGAACCCATGGCGTCTACACCATGTCGCCCGGCAATCATAACGGCATGGACGCGCGCGCGCGGGTACTCGTCAAAGTGGACAACGGCGCCTGGAAACTGGCGCAGTAGGCCACTGACCATACCGTCCATGGGATGGGCGCGGCGCACGTTGTCGCGGTCCGTGTTCCATGCGCCGGTTCCCGAACCGACTGGCGATTTCGGCCCGTATGACCGAGTTCAGCCGCCGTATTCCGGCGGCTGACTTTCCCCGGCTACGCCGGGATGGTCAGGCCGCGCTGCACGGCAGGACGTGCGACGAATGCCGCCAGGGCGCGGGTGACATGCGGGAATTCCTCGATCCCCACCAATCCAAGATATCGAAACCCGGGAGACTGGCACATTTCTAGAGAGGACGCCCCAGCCGCTTTTCAATTTGCTGGCGTTCCCATTGCGGACCCAAAAACCAATCCGGCCTGAAAACGCGGGATGCGTGTATCAGGAGTCCCACTCCCCAGCCGCCCATGACCCAGAAGACCCACATGCGGTTCGGCGACACGATCACATTGATGGCAAGCAGCGCGAGGACAACGATGATGTAGCGCAACGCGTGCAGGTAGAAGCCGCGCAGCGCGCGAACATACCTGAAGGCTTCTTCTTCCTGTTTGTCGACCTGGGTAGCTGCTGTTGAAGTCATGGTTTGCTCCTGGCTCAGGGTTGAAAAGTCCACTTCGAATACCGCGCCAAGAGACTTGAGTGATTCGGTGCTTGCCGGCTGGCCGGCTTCAATGCGTTGAATTGTCCTGGCACTCAAGCCGCTGGCATCCGCCAGTTGCTGTTGGGACCAGCCACGCTTAAGACGCAATTTTTGAATCAGCATTTCAAACTCCAATGGCTACGGAGCACCCAATATGGCACCGAGCCAGAAAATCCACCACGACACGATCACGACATCGACACGACAGCACCATGACATGAACCAACGGCCTGCGCAACGCACTGATTGGTCGCACAATATTCGGCAATGTCAGTTTCGCGCCGGAGCAGGACTAGCTGGCCAAGTGGGTCAAGGCCAGAATCAGCGGCGTGGTCAATGCCGCCAGCGCGGTCGAGATCACGAGGCTGGCGGCCACCGGCCCCTCGAGCACATTGAACTGGCGCGACATCAGGTAAACATTGGCGCCCACCCCGATCGAGGCCAGCAGGACGACCACCTGCGTCTCCATGGGCGGCAGGCCGATGAGGATGGCCAGTACCCAGACCACCAGCGGCTGCAGCAGCAGCTTGATGGCCGTGATGGCGAGGCTGATCCGCAGGCCTTCGCGGATGCGGTACGCGGCCAATCCCATGCCGAGCGCCACCAGGGCCAGCGGCGCGGCGGCCTGTGCGAGCAGCGCGAGCGGCACGTCGATCGGCGGCGGGAGGGTAAAGCCCGCCAGCCCGTACAGCGTGCCAAGGAGGATGCCGACGATGATCGGATTGGTGAGGACGGCGCGCAGCGTCTTGGCGCCGCCCTGCAGCGAAAGGCTGCCGTGGCGGGCCCACTCGACCGACACGGTCACCAGGACCCACAGGATCAGCGCATTGAAGACCAGCACCAGCGCCACGGCAGGCAGCGCGGCCTCGCCCAGCACGATCTTGGCCAGCGGCAGGCCGAGCATGACGTTGTTGGAGAAGACGCCGCCCAGCGCAAACACCGATTGCCCCACGCCGTCGAGCCCGAAGAACCCCCTGGCGATCAGGCGCCCGATGCCGAAGACGATCAGGCAGCTGCCGAAGAAAGCCAGCAACAGGCGCGCGTCGACGGCAGGCAGCTTCGAGAAGTCGCTCATCAGCCGGAACAGCATCACCGGCAAGGCGATGGAAAAGACAAACCAGGACAGCCTGTCCGACCACACCTTTGGCAAGCGGGAGAAGCGCATCAGCGCATAGCCTGCGAAGAC
>CAZEPA010000383.1:0-4774 GCA_964513955.1 uncultured Anaerolineae bacterium
GGCAGACCTGGTGCGCCGCGCGATCTCGAAGAAGAAAGCGGACGTGATTGAAAAGGAGCGCGCCAAATTTGCCCAGGGCAGCGCAAGGACTTCGGGCTTGACGCGCGAGGAGGCGGACAAGATCTGGGATGCGCTGGAGGGTTTTGCGCGCTACGGCTTCAACCGCGCGCACGCGGCCGACTACGCGGTGATCTGCGTGCAGACTGCGTATCTGAAGGCGCACTACCCGCTGGAATTCATGGCCGCGCAGCTCCTGGTGGAGCGCGACAAGAGCGACAAGGTGACCAATTTCATCACCGAGTGCCGCCGCATGGGCATCGAAGTGCTGTCGCCGGCGCTGAACGCCAGCGGTCTCGATTTCACCATCGAGCAGCGGCCGGCTGATACGCCGCCGCCCGTGGGCCACGATACGCACATCGCCTATCGCTTCCCCATCCCGCGCGGCGCGGCGATTCGCTTTGGCCTGGCGGCCGTCAAGAATGTGGGCGAAGGGCCGGTGGAGACGATCCTGGAGGCGCGGCAGGACGGCGGGCCGTTCAAGTCGCTGGAGGATTTGTGCCAGCGCGTCGATCTGCGCAAGGTGACGCGGCGGCCGTTGGAGTGCTTGATCAAAGTCGGTGCGCTGGATGACTTTGGCGAGCGCGCCCAACTGCTGGCGGCCGTAGATGGCATGATGGGCGAAAGCGCGGCCGCGCACGAAGCCAAAGAAGTAGGTCAGATGAGCATCTTCGATCTCTTCAGCGGTAAGGGCGGCAGCGCCGGCCACGCCATGACCAAGATTCGCCTGCCGAAGGTGGATGCAGCCAAGTCACGCGAACGGCTCAATTGGGAAAAGGAGCTGCTGGGCGTTTATGCCTCCTCGCATCCGCTGCAGCAGATCACCGTGGATGTCAGCGACCTGGTCACCTGCCAATGCGGCGCCGTGGATGCGAGCAGGGCCGGCCAGTCGCTGCTCCTGATCGGCATGTTGACCGAAATCAAGCAAATCGTTACCAAAAAGGGCGAGCCAATGGGCTTCTGTACGTTGGAAGACCTGGGCGGCTCCGTAGAGTTGACCATTTTCCCACGCACGTATGCCGAGGTGCGCGACCGGTTGGCGTTGGAGAAGGTCGTGCTGGTGCGCGGCAAGGTGGACGCACGCGACGGCGGTCGGGTCAGCATTTTGGTGGACGTGGTGCAGGACTATGTGGATCGGGCGAAGATCCTGCTGGACGGCGCCGCAGTGCGGCCGCCGAGCCAGGGGGGCCGTGCAACGAGCACGACCGGAAATGGCAAAGTGTACGACGCCCAATTTGGCCCCAGCCGTCCCGACGCAGCCGCGCCATTGCCGCGCGAGAAGGTGGGCGGCGGGCCGATCGCCAGCGCCTGGTACAACTTCGGCGACGCAGGCAGCGATGAGGAAGACGACGACGCGCCCGCCATGCTGATGACCGACGAGGATGACGAAGACAATGGCTGGCAGGCTGCGCCTGAACCGACAGCGCCCCTTGTCGGCCAAGAGGCGGCGAGCAGACAAACGACGGCCCAGCCGGCGGTCAGCAGCCAGGGGACTGCGCACACACAAACCGCGGCCACACCGGCCGCGCCTGCGGCGACGCCAGCGCCCGCGCGGATGATCGCCGACGCGCCCATGACGCTGTACGAAGGGGGACGTGATCTGCCGGATGAAGCAGCCGAAGCGCCGCGCCTACGCAAGGTGCACGTGACTGTTTTGCGCAGCAGCAGCGCGGAAGAGGACAAGCGACGCCTGGGTCAGATTTATGAGGTAATGCGGCGCCACCGGGACGCCCAGAGCCGGGACCACTTCGTGCTCTATCTGAACCAGGGTGCGCAGCGCATGATGCTCGATTTTCCCAACGATCCCACCACGTGCAGCCCGGCGCTGCAGGCCGAATTGGCGCGCATTGTGGGCTGGGACGGTCTGCGCGTCGAGTCGGTCTAGA
The DNA here is from genome assembly GCA_964513955.1 of uncultured Anaerolineae bacterium. Classification (GTDB taxonomy): domain Bacteria; phylum Chloroflexota; class Anaerolineae; order SSC4; family Amarolineaceae; genus Amarolinea. The sequence continues at coordinate 1,944 of CAZEPA010000383.1, forward strand.
GGGAGGTGCGCTGATGCCCTACGATTGGGTGATTCGCGGCGGCCGCGTCATCACGGCCACGCATGAACTGACCGCCGACGTAGCGATTGACGGCGAAAAGATCGCCGCCATCGGTCATGGCCTCAGCGGTCGCCGCACGCTCGATGCAGATGGTCTTTATGTGCTGCCGGGCGCGGTGGACGGCCATGTCCATCTGAGCCTGCATACCTCCTATGGCCGTACGGCCGATGATTTTTACCAGGGCACTCTGGCCGCCGCGTACGGCGGCGTGACCAGCATTGTAGACTTCGTGGATCCCCGCCCGGACCAGCCGCTGTTGGAAGCATTGGCCGAACGCCGCAGCGAGGCCGACGGCCGCGTGGTGATTGATTACGGCTTGCACATGACTTTGACTGGCCCCATGATTGCTGCGCGCCCAGCCTGGCGAGACGAGACGCCACTGGCGCGCCAGGCCGGCTGCTATTCCTTCAAGCTCTACACCGCTTATCCTGGCTACTACCTGCCTGACGACGCCCTGCTGCAGGCGCTGGAAGCGGTGGCGGCCGTGGATGGGTTAGCCGTGGTGCATGCCGAAAACTGGCCGGTCATTCAGACGCTGACGCGGCGCTTCGTGGAGGCGGGTCAGGTGGAACCGCGCTGGCACCCAGCCAGCCGGCCAGCCATTACCGAAGGCGAAGCGGTGCAGCGGGTGCTGGCCCTGGCGCGGCTGACCGGCGCGCGCGTGCTCATCTTTCACATCTCGTGCGCAGAAGCCGTTCACGCCCTGGGCATCGCCCGCGCGCGCGGGCAAACTGCGTTCGGTGAGACCTGCCCGCACTACCTGGTTCTAGACGACTCCGCCTATCTGCGTCCCCTGCCCGAAGCGCTGCGCTTCTTGTGTCAGCCGCCCATCCGCGGCCAAGTGGAACAAGAGGCGCTGTGGCGGGCCGTCGCCAGTCACGGCCTCGATGTCATCTCCACCGATCACTGCCCACACCCCGATGAGCAGAAGCAGGCCGGCGCGGCTGATTTCACGCGCACAGCCGGCGGCATCTCCGGCATCGAAACGCGCCTGGCGCTTATGCACACCTTCGGCGTGCGCCGCGGACAGATCAGCCGCACGCGCTGGGTCGAACTGTGCTGCACTGCGCCCGCGCGCCTTTTCGGCCTACCAGGCAAAGGCGAGCTGATCCCCGGCGCGGATGCCGACATCGTCCTGTTCGACCCCACGCGCCAGGTTACGCTCAGCCAGGCCGCGCTCCACTCTGCCATTTCGTACAGCCACTATGAAGGCATCCAGGTCACGGGCTATCCCATCACCACGATCAGCCGCGGGGACGTGATCATTGATCAGGGTCAGTTCATTGGGCAGCCCGGCCGCGGCCGCTTCTGCGTGCGCTGAACGCCGCCGCACGGATCATTGCCGCAGGAGATTAGAGGCCAAAGACCAGGGTCTCAGGCTGCATGCGTATCAGCCCAGGAGAAACTGTAGAGGAACGTGGACGCGGGCGCGCCAGGCGCTTTCCGAATGCTCGGCGCCGAGGAACTTCTCGGTCAGCCAGTTCTGCCCCAGGGTGTACCCGGCCGCGGCCATCCATGAATCCATGCGGCGTTGGTACGGCTCATAGTCCGCATCCAGCGTGGCGGTGCCAAAATCAAAGTAGAGTTTGTGTGTCGCGGGCGGCGGTAGCGCCGCGCCCAGGGCATCCACGAGAAGGCTGCCGCCGATCGGCCAGTGCGTGGAGAGGCAGCCCGCGCCGGCAAAAACCTGCGGATATTCGATGAGGGCATACAGGGACAGCAAGCCGCCCATACTCGACCCCATGATGAAGGTGGACGGCTGGTCGGGTAAGGTGGGATAGCTCGCATCTATCAAGGGCTTGAGTTCTTCAACCAAAAACCGGAGATACGCGTCCGAGCTGGGCGCGCCCTCCCACTCCCGCGCAAAGCGCAAACTCAGTGCGCGCGCGGCGGGCGTCTCCAGCGGCTTCTGCGGCATATACTCACGCCGGCGGTGTGCCGTACACCAAACGCCAACCACGATCGCCGCCGGAATCTGCTGTTCCGCGTGCAGGCGCGTGATTGCCTCGGCCACTCCCCAATCCACGCCCGTATAAGATAACGCCGGGTCGAAGAGGTTCTGGCCGTCCTGCATGTAAATCACAGGATAGCGGGTCTTGGCGTCCGCACCAAATTCAGGGGGAACCCAAACATCCACATGCCTCGGTTCGATAAACTTTGACGGCATGTAAGCATGGTGGTGCACGTCACCAACTGCCGGCGTCACGGTAACATCTTCGATCATGAGCAGCTCCCCAAATAGGCCATACGGGCGTCAGACGGCAGGTGTAGTCATGCCGTGCGGCTCACAGTATAGCTCACGACCAATGTGTCGTCAAACGATCTGCCTTATTATGCCCCTGCGGAATTGGAGAATACGTCACCGTTTCCTCTTATATTGGGTGAACCGAGTTTCCGGATGGGCATTTGACAAGATGGCTGTATTGATGCACAATCATGACATCAAAAAAAGCAAATTATGGAGACATGTATGACGCTAAGAACCACCATCTATCTGGATGAAGCTGTCGTCAACCAGCTGCGCCGTTTCATCCCTCAGCGAGGGCTTAGTCAACTGGTGAATGATCTGCTGCAGCAAAAAGTCGCGGAGCTTGAAAGGGCCGAAATCGAAGCGCAGATGGTCGAAGGCTACCTGGCCGTCCGTGAGGAACGCGCGGCGTTCAACGAGGATTGGCAACGCCTTGACGGCGAAGGGTGGTTGGCATGAGTTATCCACAGCGCGGCGAGATTTACTGGGTGGAGTTCGATCCGGTGAAAGGCAGCGAGCAGGG
>CAZEPA010000384.1:0-4770 GCA_964513955.1 uncultured Anaerolineae bacterium
CGCGCGCTGCGCGCTCATCGGCCAGGTAGGCAGAGGCTAACTCAGGCGGAAAGACAGAAGAATCGGTTTGACCCAGCAGCTCTTGCTGCGTCTGTACGCCTAGCAGATGCAGGTGGGCCGGGTTATTGAACAGAAAGCGGCTGTGCAGGTCCTTGACGTAGATGCAATCGGGCAGATTCGCGATGATCGTACGTAACAGATTATTCTCATCAGTCAGCCTTTTGAGGATTGACTCCACATCTTGGCTCATATCTCCGTTCGTTGGCGTTAGGCTGCCCGCCTGTATCGGGTCATCTGCGTCGTGTCGCATCATTCTCGTCTCCGCGCTTGGTGAAACTGCTGGCTTGCGCTATTTTACCAGAGTTCGATGCCGCGCGGTAGTCAGGCCGTGACGCGGGTACAGCTTGGCTTCCACCCACTTGCTCCGTGTCGCTGAACTCGTCAGGCTATTCTCCGGTCTCCAATCTCTGATCTCCAGTCTCCGATCTCCCCTCACTGGCCCCTTTTTGCTTCCAGAAACGCTGCCACTTCCTGTGCGGATGGCAGCGAGGATTGCGCGCCTGGGCGAGTGACGGCTAACGCGGCCACGGCATTGGCAAAGCGCACGGCGGCCGCCAGCGGCTGATCCTGCGCCAGGGCCACGGCCAGGCCGCCGTTGAACGCGTCGCCGGCGGCCACGGTATCCACCGCCGGTACGCGGAAGCTGGGCACGGTGAACGCCGGGTGTGCCGCGTCTTTGACCAGGGCGCCGGCCGCGCCGAGCGTCACGACGACCGTTTTCACCCCCAGGCTCTGCAGGTGCGCGGCGGCCGCCGCCGGCGCGGCATCGGCTGGCAAGCCGGAGACCAACAAGGCTTCGCGTTCGTTGGGGGTCAGGACATCCACCAGGGCCAGCAAGGAGGCGGCCAAAGGCTGCGCCGGCGCCGGGTTGAGAATGACCTTGACGCCGGCCGCGTGCGCCAGGCGCGCGGCGCTGAGCACGGTGGTCAGCGGCGTTTCCAATTGCAGGAGCAGCACGTCCGCCGCCTGGATGACCGGCGCCGCGGCTTCGATATCGGCCGCGCTCAAGCGCAGGTTGGCGCCCGACGCCACGGCGATCATGTTTTCACCGCTGGCGCCTACAAAAATCAAGGCTACACCCGAAGGCGTCCCAGCGACCACCCGCATGCGACTGGTGTCCATGCCCTCGCGGGCGTACTGCGCCAGGGAGGCCGCGCCAAAGTCGTCATCGCCCACGCAGCCCACCAGGGTGACCGCAGCGCCCAGGCGGGCGGCGGCCACGGCTTGATTAGCGCCCTTACCGCCCTGCGCAGTGAGCAGATCGCCGCCCAGCAGCGTCTCGCCTGGCTTGGGCAGCGCGGGCAGCGTCACCACCAGGTCTGTGTTACTGCTGCCAACCACTACAATCCGTGGCCCCATCATTTTCATCCTTGCCTCCGCTGCGTCGCCATGTCGAGCAAGACAGCCAGGATGATGACGAGGCCCTTGATGACAAGCTGGTAATACGACGTCACTTCGAGCAAATTGAGTCCATTGGAAAGCACGCCGATCAGCAAGGCGCCGAGCAGGGTGCCGATGACCCCGCCGCTGCCCCCGGCCAGACTGGTGCCGCCGAGAACCACGGCGGTGATGGCATCCAGTTCCAGCCCAGCGCCCGCGGCCGGCTGCGCCGAGAAGAGGCGCGCGGTCAGGATGACGCCGGCCAATCCGGCAAACAGCCCGCTCAGGCTGTAGACGCCGAGCTTGATCGTAGCTGGCTGGATGCCGGCCAGCCGCGTCACCTCTTCGCTGCCGCCCAGCGCATAGGTGTAGCGACCAAAGCGGGTTTGTGACAGCAGCCACCACGTGAAAAGGTAGACCAGGACGAGCAGCCAGATCGGCGTTGGAATACCGAGAATGAGGCCAGTGCCCCAAAAAGTATACTCTTTGCTCAGGCCGGCGACCGGCCGTCCTTGGGTGAAAACCAGCGTGCCGCCGCGCGCCGCCGCCATCATCGCCAGCGTGGCCACAAAGGGCGGCAGGCCTCCCCGCGCGATGAGCAGGCCGCTGATCGCGCCGCACAGCGTACCGACGCCCATCCCCACCAGGATGGCAAGCGCCACCGGTAAATGGGCGCGCGCGGCCGCGGCCGCGCTCAACGCGCCGCTGAGCGCCACGACCGATCCGACGCTCAGATCAATGCCGCCGGTGATAATGCACAGCGTCACCCCGGCCGCGGCAATCGCCACAATGGTGCTTTGCACGCCCACGTTGAGCAGATTGTTGGTCGTGAGAAAGCTGGGAGTCAACACGCTGAGGATAACGCACAGCGCCAGGAAAATCAGCAGGACGCTGAGGCGGCGGATCAAGACGCGCAGACCCTGGTTCTCGCGGCGGGCAGTGGTGGATAGTGAGCTTGTCATCACGACAGACCTCCCGTTGGCGCGTGCGCTTCCTGGTGCGCCCCCGTTGCATACCACATGATTTTGTCCTGTGTGGCCTCTGTGCGGGAAAACTCGGCCATAATCTGGCCTTCACGCATAACCACGATGCGATCGCTGACCTGCAGAACTTCCGGCAGGTCCGAGGAGACCATGATGACGGCCATGCCCTTGTCGGCCAGTTCACGCATGAGTAGGTGAATTTCGAGCTTGGCGCCCACGTCAATACCACGGGTCGGCTCATCCAAGATGAGCAGGCGCGGCTCCCGCGCCAACCAGCGCGCAATAATTACCTTCTGTTGATTGCCCCCGCTCAGGTTACGGATCGGTTTTTCCTGGTTCGGTGTTTTGATCCCAAGACTCGTGATGTACTTCCCCGTTACGCGCCGGGTTTCGCCCTGGTTGATGAAGCCGAAGCGGCTCAGGCGGGCCAGATCGGCAATGACCAGGTTGCGCCGCACGCTCATTCCCAGGAAAAGCCCCATGGCTTTGCGATCCTCTGGCACCAGGCCGAGGCCCTGGACGATGGCCTGGCGTGGGCTGCGCAGGCGAACCACCTTCCCCTGCAGGCGCACTTCACCCCGCTCCGGTTGATCGGCGCCAAAGATGACGCGCGCCAACTCAGTCCGGCCAGCGCCCACCAGCCCGGCAAAACCAACGATCTCCCCCTGCCGCACGGTCAGGTTGACGCCGCGCAGTTGTTTGCCGCGATGAACATCTTTGACCTCCAACACTACCTCGCCAATCGCCTGCGCCAACGGAACCCGGGTGGCGGCCATCTCACGACCCACCATCATCTGCACCAGCATCGCGGTGTTGACCTCGTCCACGCGGCGGGTGCCAACCACCTGGCCGTCACGCAGAACGGTCACGTGATCACAGAGCGCGAAGATCTCTTCCATGCGGTGTGAAATATAGATCACCGTGACATGGCGCGCCTTAAGCGAGCGGATGATTTCAAACAGTTTATCCGTTTCGCGCTCGGTGAGTGACGAAGTCGGCTCATCCATGACGATGAGCTCCGCATTGAGCGAGAGAGCCTTCGCGATCTCAACCATCTGCTGCTGCGCGATGGTCAGGCGGTTGATGAGCGTGTGCGGTTCCAGGTCAATTCCGAGCAGACTCAAGAGCTGCGCGGTGTCGGCGTACAGCCGCGGCCAATGGATCATGCCCAACGGCCGGCGCGGCTCACGGCCCAGGAAGATGTTCTCTGCGATGCTCAGCGCCGGCAAAAGCGTCAGTTCCTGATAAATGATGCTGATGCCGAGCGCCTGCGCGCGGCGGGGATTGTCAATCGTGACGGGTTGGCCCCGCAGGGCAATCGTGCCGCTGTCCGCGGTGTAAGACCCGGCGAGGATCTTCATCAGCGTGGATTTGCCGGCGCCGTTCTCACCGACCAGCGCGTGCACTTCACCCGCTTCCACCGCCAGGGTCACATTGTCAAGCGCCTTGACGCCCGGAAACGATTTGCAGATCGCAGTCATCGTCAGCAATGATGTGTCAGACATAATAGGTACCCCAGTTGCGATATAGCGCAACCCGATTGTCACCCTTGATCGCTTATGCTAAAATAGCGCCGCGAAAACTCGAACACCTATTATCATACTGGGGGAAATTAAGGAAGGCAACATGCAACTCGAAGCCTATTTTGACTTTTTGGCGGCAGATGATATCCGCATCAAAGGACACCGCATCGGCATCGAAACCATTCTCTATGACTACATTCATCGGGAACGGGCACCGGAAGATATCCAACGAAGCTATCCAACTCTTTCGCTAGAACAGGTCTACGCGACCATCCTATATTATCTGCATAACCAGGAGCAGGTGAATCAGTACATGGCCGATTGGCTCGAGTGGAGCCACCGAGTGCGTAGAGATCAAGAGCTTAACCCGTCACCAGCGGTTCTACGCCTACGCGCAATGAGAGCGCAAAAGCAGCAGACACAAGACGTTCATCATGATCTTATTCCTGCTTGACGAAAACGTTGATCCACTCTTCCGTACCCAACTCCTACAACATGAGCTGGAGATGGTAATATGGAAAGTTGGCGACTCGGGCGCACCCTCACGCGGAACGCTCGATCCCGAGATTCTATCCTGGTGCGAAGAGCACGATTTCGTCCTGGTAACCAATAATCGCCGCTCAATGCCAGTACACCTGACTGCTCACGTAGCAGCCGGTCGTCATGTTCCAGGCATCTTGATTCTGGATGCCGAAATGACCATTGGTGAAACGCTAGACGAGTTAATCCTGATCTGGGGGGCATCGCATCCCCATGAACACGAGGATCGGATTGTATTCCTTCCTTCGCGCTGATGGGCCAGGGTCAGGGCGCATTGACGCGCC
>CAZEPA010000385.1:0-2654 GCA_964513955.1 uncultured Anaerolineae bacterium
GTTGAAGCTGGCCTTGTACCCGGCGTAGTCGTCACAGACCAGGCTGCCACGCCAATCGCCCAGGAAGGAGCGTGCATGCTCACCAGCGCGCGACTCGCAGAAGTTGTAGACCACGGCGCGCATGGATTCGAACGCACCCGGTGCATACGCCCAAAGGTAAGCCCGGTGGGTCTTGCCATGGCCGGGCTTGAGCATCGCCACCGGCGTCTCGTCGGCGTGCAGCACCGGCTGAGCCAGCAATTCGGCTTTCAAGGCATCGACCAGCGGCTGCAACCTCACCCCGCAGATGCCCACCCATTGAGCCAGCGTTGACCGGGGTATGGCCAGCCCAGCGCGGCCAAAGATACCCTCCTGGCGATACAGCGGCAAGTGGTCGGCGTACTTGGCCACCAGCACTTGGGCCAGCAGTCCGGTGGTCGGGATACCTTTGTCGATGACATGGGCAGCAACGGGGGCCTGGGTGATGGTCTCGCACTGGGCGCACGCCCACTTGCCACGGATGTGGCGCTCGACGGTAAACACGCCCGGGACGTAGTCCAGCTTCTCGGCCACGTCTACGCCGATGCGTTTCATCTGGCAGCCACAAGGGCATGTGGTGGATGCCGGCTCGTGGCGGATTTCGCGCCGCGGCAGGTTCGCCGGCAACGGGGTGCGTTTGGGTTGTTGTTTCTCGGTGACTGCCACAGGGGTGGCGCTGAGATGTTCAATCTCCTGGACTACCGCCGCCAGGTCAGCGTCGAGTTCTTCGTCCAGCAGGCTCTTTTGCTGAGGGTCAAATCGTTCGGACTGCGCCGCAAACTTCATGCGCTTCAAGAGCGCGTTCTCGTATTTAAGCTTGTCCAGCAGCGCCGCCTGGTGACGCAATTCGCCCAGCAGGCGTTGGGTCAGCTCGCGCAGTTGCGCGGCGTCCAGCTCGGCCAGGGTTTGCTCTTCCATCACCATGAACCGAAGTGTGCCTGCGCACCCGGGAGATGGCCATTGGCACATCTCCCAATTGCCAACGCGACGCTCGCAGAGCGACGATTCAGACCACGGTGATGGCGCCCTGTGAGCCCATGCGTTGCCAGGGCAGCCCCAACACCAAGGCGTTGAGCTGGGCGTGCTCGAGCGCAACGTTGGGGCTGCCCAGTGGCGCCCAGGTGAACTTGCCCTGGTGCAGCCGGCGTGCCGCCAGCCACAGACCGACGCCATCGTGCACCAACACTTTCAAACGGTTGGCTCTGCTGTTGGCAAACACGTAGGCATGGTGGGGCTGTGCTGAGCCGAAGGTCATGATGACGCGGGCCAAGGCGGTGTCGGGGCCGGCACGCATGTCCAGTGGGGCGGTGGCCAACCAGGCGGCATCGATACGGATCACCGCAACCACTCCCGCAGCATCTGCGCGCACTCGGGCGCAGCAGACAGCGGCCAGTGCACGGTCATGGATACGCCTTGGCGTTGGCAGTCGAGGCGAATGGTGGCCAGCGCTGGCACGGCCGCAGGTGTTGCCTGTACAGGTGTGGTCATGGCACATGAGGGCGCCACCGCGTTGAGTTCGAGGGGCACGAATGCCGGTGTCCTTTTCGGTGCCTGAGCAGGATCCGCCAATGGGTCGGTCGCAGTCGTCAGACGGTGACGGCCTTGCCCGTATTCCTTGAGCCAGCGGTGGAGCACGTTGGTGTTCATGCCGTGTTGCAAGGCCAAGGCGGCAATGGAGGCGCCAGGCTGTTGGCACGCGGCCACAAGTTCAGCTTTGAATTGCGGGGTGTAGGTGCGGTGCGTGCGCCGCACGGTGTAACGAGGGGTTTGAGGTTCTTTGAGCATAGTGTCCACGCAAGGTTGCGTGCACACGATCTTGCTCAGACCCCCACCTCCCTTCAAGATGGGTTCGCCGTTTGCTTACGGTCCAACTCATTGATGAAGGCATCCACGATTCGAACCGTGTTGTCCTCTGCGATGAAGTCATCCAGGCACTCCGGCAGCAATGTGACTTGCTGCCTGTCCTGACCTTCGATGAATCTGGACATATTGACCTCGCTGCTCAATATGTCCACAGACTCTACCAGCTGGGTCGCAGAGGTGAGAGAGGGTTTTCACACAGCCTCCAGCGAGTGCTGTCAGTCGCTCTGGCATAGTCGGCTCAAGCTGAGGGTCGCAAAGCTGACCTTCAACCAAGCGACCGATACTTCGATGTGCGATACCGACGGGTGGAATTGCCGAGACAGTTGGCACCCTGCCGCCTCGCGCTGTGAATGATTGATTCCCATCAGAGCGGCGGACTCGAATCGCCGCACAGCTGTCCCAGCTATGCGACACTGCGCGAAAGTAAGGTTGGAATCGCCCCGGCCGTTCAAGCCAACGCAGGCTTGGCCCAGTCATAGATTTCGCGGGCAAGATCGGCGGGCTCTTGCATGCTCACGAATCGGAAACCGTCACGTTCGAGCTTCCATTCATGTTCGCCTATCGTCTCTTCGATTCGACGGAATTCGCGAGGTTCCATTGAGCTTGGATCGGGAGTCAAGAGGAACAACCCTGCGGATTCGAGGTTCTTAACCTTTCTGCATGTTTTCAGGTCAAGACCGGCTTTCAACAGGTTCAGTTCCACAGACTGCTGCGACTTGTAGACGGCAGACGCAACTGCGCCACAGCTCTTGGGAGTCATCAGATTCAAGTCG
>CAZEPA010000385.1:2664-4768 GCA_964513955.1 uncultured Anaerolineae bacterium
TAGTGGCGATCGTTGCCATCTCCTGGGACGAGCAGACCAGGATGGTCGACCATCACAAAGCGCTCGAAATCCATGGCGGCGATTTCCTTGAGTTTCTCGTTGACGAGCTTTCTGGCTGCTGCTGTGTCGATACTCGCGAACTCTCGGACCTTCTTCACGTTCGATGGGACCATGGCGACCACATCGCTGAAAAGTCGCTCTACAGCAGCTTCCCGATCACTGCCTGAGGTGTGGACTGGCCGGGAGAGCGAAAGTACGTGGCTGTCGAATAGGATTTGACTCAAGGGAGTCTTCTCCTTGATGGCGGCTTGAAGCACACCATAGGCATAGGCCATCAATGCCTTGGCGGAACTGTGAGGGAACCCCTCCGGATAGACACAATCGAACTTCTTGAAGTCATCAAGCAGTTTGAAGTAGAGCCTTTCGTCGTCCGCCTGCACGACCACGCCAATTGGGAAGCGCTGCGGCGAAAAGATGTCGGGTTGAAACTCGATGTAGGACCACCATCCCGAGAAGCCAGGCTTGGGAGTCGCCTTTGCTGATCGCAGCAAGGCGGAGTAGTCCAGTCTTGGCCGACTCCTTGTTGTTTCGCTCATGGCGTGTTCCCCTTTGTGGCCATATCTAGAACGCCCAACTCGCTTGCCAGCCATCCTCTTTGCGAGCGTGCAGCCAGAAAGTTCATGGCGGCTGAATGCTCCGCTGCTGCTCCCGGCAGTAAGAGGTTCAGAAGGGCATTGAGCTCTGCTTGCGCGCTGGCAAGTGCTTCAGCATGACCGGCGGCGGCCCGCGTCATATCGGCCTTAAATGCCCTGACCCGCTTGTGGTCCAAGGTCTTCTCAGCATGCTTGACAAGGCAGTTGTGGTTGAAGTCCGAGGAAACCCAGAGTATGTCGTGAAGCATCGTCTCATGGTCGATGGATGCGTAACCGCCAGCCTTGTGCCGAATTACGTTGCCCATGTTTCGGTCGCGAAGCCCCGTCCACTGATCGAAAGCCGCGAACTTGCGGGCATCGTTCGAGTTCATGAAGGTCTTGTGCTCGGTGATGAACTGCATGCCCGGCCTAGATGGCGACTTCGCGTGTGAGAGCACAGAGTTGCCCGGAATGGCTTCGCTGCACCAGGCTGGGATGAAGTCGCCTTGGAAAGCGGCGCATTCGAGAGTAAGCGGCTGGCTTTTAGCAAGCCTAGCCTTGTTCACAAGAATGATGGCTCCGAATTCGGATCGGCGCAACCCCGCGTGGCCGGCAAGAACCCAGCCGAGTGCTTCGCAGAGCAGTGTCGGCTTGTCGAGCCTGGGCGCAAGTTTTACAAAACATATGCGCTCCACACCCGCATCGTCTGCCACCACTGCGATGTGAGTGGAGTTGGCCGTCGCCTTACCTGGCTGGCCGCGATATTCACGCCATGCCGATGCGTCAAGCATGGGCACTTCTACGGGGAAAGCGTGAACAGGCGCTGAAGTCTCAATGGCGGTCGCGGGCGGTGGGGCTGCAGACTGGGTATCTGGCATGGGCTTCTCCTTGAACGGGGGCTGCGCCCTTCTATTTCTCAATGTTCTATTTTTACCGCAAATGTTTACCGCAAAGTTACCCTTTTCTGATGGGCAGCATGCGGCGTGATTTACCCGCTAACGACCGCGCGGCGCGGCTCTAGGCGACTGTGAGGCTTATGCCTAGACTCGGAGTGTCGACGATTTGGGGCAATTCAGCGGCAGGTTTCGGCCATCGCCGACAGTTGCCGACCCAAAGCGTCCGACCGCAACCAGCCTTGTAGCGACACCCGTGTCTTGACCGGCAAGTCTGCAGCGAGTGCGGTCAGTCACCTGTCCCGCACGACAGTACGGTCTGCGACTTATTCCCGCCGCCCAGGACCGTGGATTTCGGTGTCGCAAGCGGCGCCGTGAACCGCTTCCTTCAAGTTAAAACACACCTGAACATATCCGAGTCATTTGATCTGTCGGGTTGACCTTCAGACTCAGGACGTCATGCGCAGCGCAATGAGCGTGATGGCCGGGAACGCCGCCAGGATGGCCGTGCGCACCAGGTCGCTGATGACGAAGGGTGTCACGCCACGGTAGGTCTGCACGATGGGCGTGTCCTTGGCC
>CAZEPA010000386.1:0-4766 GCA_964513955.1 uncultured Anaerolineae bacterium
TGGCAAAAAGCCGCTTCTCGCTCCTGACGGTGTTTGGGCCACACTCGTGGGCCTCAACACCGTTTTCATGGTTGCCAGGCAAGTGTAACGAAGGGGAAGTAAAGGAAGCCTACATGCAAGAACAAATTGACCAATTCCTCGCTAAAAAGGAAGATCGCGCGAATACCGTCGCCGCTTATCATAACGACTTGAGCCAATTCTACGCCTACATTCGAGACCGCCGCCGCGAAGGCGTCCCCTCCACCTGGCGCGACATCACCACCGATGACTTGATTGATTATGTGCTTGACTTGAAGCAGCGTGAATATGCGGTCGCCAGCGTTGCCCGCAAAATCGCGGCCGTGAAATCATTTTTCCATTATCTGATGGATGCCCAGGTGATCAGCAGCGACCCAAGCGTGCTCATTGACTCGCCCCATGTGAAAAAAGTGCCGCCGCAGATCATGGATCAGGCCGTCATTGATCGCTTGCTCGCGGCGCCGGCCCAGGCATCGCACCCCAAGGCGCTGCGTGATCGCGCGCTGTTGGAACTGCTGTACGCCACAGGCATGCGCGTCAGCGAAATCGCGGCGCTCGATGTGGCGGATGTCAATCTGAGCGACAGCGCGGTGGCCTGTGAACATCACAACAGGCGCCCACGGCTGGTGCGTCTCAATGAGCGAGCGGTCAGCGCGCTGGCCGACTATCTGGCGAACGGGCGTCAACGCCTGGCAAGCAAAATCGAACGGGAAGAGGCGCTGTTCATCAATCATCGCGGCCAGCGACTGACACGCCAGGGCTTATGGCTGATTGTCAAATCTTACGCCGATCAGTTGGGCATCAAAGTGGAGGTGACGCCTCATATCCTGCGCCATTCATCTGCCATGCACCGCTTAGCCAACGGTGAGGCCGACGTGCAGGAAGTGCAGCACGCGCTGGGCCACGCCAGTCGCGCCACGACCCTCATCTATGCCGGCCTGGCAGCTCGCCAGGCGGCCGACAGGATGGATGAAAGCCAATGAACGCTGAATTCTTTACTTCTGAGGACGTCGCACAGGCCGTTGCCTACGTGCGCAGTCAGACCCGGCATCAGCCCCACGTGGGCCTGGTGTTGGGGTCGGGTTTGAGCGGGCTGGCCGACGCAGTGACTGATGCGGATCGGATTCCTTTTAGCCGCATTCCCCATTTTCCTGTCAGCACTGTTGAAGGGCACGATGGCGCGCTGGTCATCGGCCGGCTGCAAGGGCAAGACGTGCTGGTGATGCAGGGTCGCGTGCATTTTTATGAAGGTTACTCGATGCAGCAGGTGACGCTGCCAATGCGTGTCATGCAGCGGTTAGGCATCCACACCGTCATCCTCACCAACGCGGCCGGCGGCATCAATCCAGCCTTTCACGCCGGGGAACTCATGCTCATCAGCGATCATATTAACTTGATCGGCATGGCCGGGCAAAATCCGCTGCGCGGCCCCAATGATCCCACCTTCGGGCCGCGGTTCCCCAGCATGACTCGCGTGTATGACGCGCAGCTGCGCGACCTGACCGTCAAGACGGCGGCGCGCCTGCACATTCCACTGCAGCAGGGTGTGTACATGTGCCTGGCCGGACCGAGCTTCGAGACGCCGGCCGATATCCGCTTCTTGCGCGTGATCGGCGCAGACGCGGTGGGCATGTCCACCGTGCCCGAAGCGGTGGTCGCGCGACACGGCGGTTTGCGCGTGTTGGGCATTTCCACCATTAGCAATGTGGCGATTGACAACATCGAGAGCGAGGCCGAGACGACACACCAAGAAGTGCTGGAAACCGGCAAGCTCGTCGTGCCCAGGTTGACGGCTCTCTTACAGGAAATTCTCTCAGCCCTGCCCGCGCCGGGTGAACCGGTGGGAACCTGAGTAAGCGGCAATGGCTATCATTGTCAAACTGATCAGCGACTATGCGCCCTGGGTCTACGCTGCGTGCGGAATCATTGCGCTTTGGTATTTTCGCGTAGCCTTACAAGCGCGCCAGGAAAGGCGCCAGGCCGCCTTCAGCCTGGAACGCGAAGCCGCGCTGAATAAAACCTACAACGCGCTCAACGTCGCCTTCTTCCTGCTGCTGGTCATGGGCGCTGTCTATTTCATCAGCAACAATGTGGCCGCCGCCGTGCAGCCGTTGGTGGAAAACGTGGTGTCGCCCACGCCGACGGCGTTGACCCTTCCTACGATGACGCCGACGCCGAATCCAGCGACGGCTACCCCCACGCCGTCGCCCGTTCCTACCACGAAACCGACGCCCCAACCAACACCGACGACGCCTCTCACCCCCACGACGCCGCCGATTCTCTCGCCGCGCTGCCCAGATTCCCGTGCGCGCTTGGTGCGCCCAGGCGTCAACGAAGCGGTCAGCGGCAGCGTGCAGATCACGGGCAGCGCCAACGCCGATCGTTTTGATTACTACAAACTGGAATTCAAGCCAAGCGGCAGCGCCGCAGACCCGACTTTCATTTTTTCCTCTCAGCAACCAGTCGCCAACGGCGTGCTTGGCGCCTGGAATGTGTCCGGCTTGCCTGCTGGCGCGTATACCCTTTACCTGCGCACCGTTGATCTCACCGGCAACTTTGGCGAATGCAGTGTGCAGGTCCAAGTGGGTCGCCCATAAAATGCACGCGCCGAGGTTGGGCGCCCGTGACATGCACGCGTCGAAGTTAGGCGCCATTGAAGTGATCAAACCAAGCCGGTCGCGCGTGAAGCGACATCTGTAACCAGCCTGTCGGCTCGCTCGTTGCAACAGGGAGCAGCGATGCAATCGTAAGCAGGAGCGAGTCCACCGGCATGGCCTACTTTGAGGTGGCAATGTTGAGCCAGGCACAGTCAACCCCGGCCGATCTGCGCGCCCTGGAAGAACTGTTCGAACGGTTGTACGCCCAGTACAACCGTCCGTTGTTTAGCTACGTGCTGCGGCTGGTGGGTCAATGGGAGGAAGCCGAAGACCTGACGCAAGAAACCTTCGTCAAAGCCTACCGCGCGCTGGCGCGCTTACCAGCCGATTCTAACTACCGCGCCTGGCTTTATCGTATCGCCACGAACACCTGCTATGACGCCCTACGGCGGAAACGCCTGATCCAGTGGCTGCCTTTCTTCGAAGATGATGCCGGGCCGCCCACCGACAGCCCGGAGCATGCCGCCGCCGATGTTTTGGCTGTACGCGCGGCGTTGGCCCAGCTCCCGCCCGATCAACGCACCTGCCTGGTGCTCTACATCTATGACAATTTTTCAACCGAGGAAATCGCAGAGGTCATGGGTTGTTCACGCGGGGCCGTCAAGACCAGGCTGTTCCGGGCGCGTGAACGCTTTCGTCAGGTCTATGTGGGCGCCGAGGAGGCGAAGCCATGACCAACGCTGAACACCGCGAGATGCGGCTGCTCTTAGCGCACTACCGTGAATTGGACGGTGCACAGCGTACACGTGTGGATACGCATATGCTCACCTGCTCTGAATGCCGTCTGGTCCTGGCCGCGTATCAAGAACAAGATTCCCTGCTGCTGCGCACGCTGCCATCGCGCGCGCCATCGCCGCGCCTGGCCGCGGGCCTACGCCAGGAATTGGCGCGGCGCCGCCAGGTCGGCCCCAGACATCGCCGTCTGAGCGGCGAACTGGCCTTTGTGGCGGGCATTGCCCTGATGGTGGCGGCCTTCATGGGCGTCATTCGCCTGCAGCAGCGGATCGCTGTGACAGCCGGCACGGTAACGCCTGTCAGCACCGAGCAACCAACCACGACCGGCACACCGGCAGCCGTGATTGCAGACACCCCAGCCGCGCCGATTTCTGCCACGCCGGAGATGGTGCTCACCCCGCCCGACGTCCCCGCCCCCAGCTCGCCGTGGTTGGTTTACAGTCTGGATGACAATCAAAGCAGCGCGCTCTACGCGGCGCGCGCCGATGGCCAAGACACGCGTCTGCTCAAACAGTGGGCCAAACCGTTGGCCGGGGCACCCGCGCTCAGCCCAGATGGGCATTGGCTGGCTTTTGGTCAAGAAGGCCTATGGCTGCTGCCGCTCAATGGCGATGCGGCCCTGAATCTGCTGTCCGCGGATCGCCTCAATGGTCAGGTGACCGCGCTGGCCTGGGCGCCTGACAGCTTGGGCCTCGCGCTGCTCGTCCAACGCCCCAACCAAACCTACCAGGTAACGATCATACGCCTGCAAGCCGGCCTCCCCACGGACAGCTTCGGCTATGACCAGGGTTACCCGCGCGTGCTTGGCTGGAGCGCCGCCAGCAACACGGTTTATGTCCTCCTCAGCGCCAGTGCCCAAGAGGACAGCAGCGGTCAGATTCAGGCGCTCACGCCGGGTCAGCCGATCACGACGCAGCCTTATCTTTACGAAGGCGGGCCTGGCTGGCGGCTGCACGCGCCTCAGCTTGGCCCTCGCGGCCGCTCAGCCTACTACCTGGCCGACAGCCCGCAGGGCGCTTCCATCCTGGTGCGCCAGGATCTGACCAGCGGGCGTCAGTCCGTGGCTTTGTCGGCCACCCTACCCATTCAGAGTTACGTACTGGCGCCTGACGAAGATTATGTCATGTACACCCTGGCTGCGGGTAAGCGCGCGGCCAATGTCACCGATGTCCGCTTGCTGTCATTTGCCACGGGTAAACCGTCCACCCTCACACCGCTGCCCGGCGCCAGCGCCCATCCGCTCACGTGGTCGCCCGCCATCCCCAACGCGCTGGATGCCTGGGTGGTGTGGGAACCAGGGAGCAACACCAGCGCAGGCGCTGATCGGCAGATGGTCTTTCTGCGGCCGTCTGACCA
>CAZEPA010000387.1:0-4758 GCA_964513955.1 uncultured Anaerolineae bacterium
AGCAGCCATGCTGCGGACAATCCCAGGCGGAGACGCCCAGCCGCGGCCGCGTCAATCAGGGCCTGATCGTGGCGCATGCGCCAGGCCAGGTGCAGCGCCGAGCTGTAGGGCCCGGGCGAGTAGCCCAGGCGGCGACGGCTCTGCGGGTAGAGATCCCATGACCGCAGTTCATCGAGCAAGGGCAAGGTGCGCAGGTCTTGCCAGGTGATGGCAGGGGCCAGGGACTGGCCGCTGAGCACATCCCAGGCGAAATCGGTGTTACGCTGACAGGCGATGCCGCAGGCTGCAATTTCCGCTGGATGACAGCCGGCTCGCCCAATCGCCTCGGTGACGGCGGCCGTCACCGTTTCAGCCACCGCCAGCGGGTCTTGTTCCACCCAGCCAGCGCGTGGGTAGATTCGCGCCAGCGGCCGATAGCCGTAGCCGCGCACCTGCCCCTGGTCATCCAAGATGAGCGCGCGACTGCCGCTGGTGCCCTGGTCGAGTCCAAGCAAAAAAGGTTTGGTTGGCATAAATCTCAGATGGCGCCTGGCAGCAAATCGGCCAACTGGCGCAAGACGAAGGTAGGGCGCAAAGACGATGCCGCCAACATGGCGGCCGAGGTAGCGCCAGTCAGAGTCAAGGCCGCCGCCATACCGGCATCAAGGCCCATCTTCACGTCGGTTTCCAGGCGGTCGCCGGTCATGATACAACGGTCAGGCGGCAGCGTCAAAACGCGCAGGACGGCTTCGGCCATGTAGGCTGACGGTTTGCCAACGACCACCTCCACCCGTGTGTTGGTGCAGGCTTCGATGGCCGCGATGACCGCAGCGGCGTCTGGTTGGCCGCCGCCTGGCACCGGGCAGTAGCGGTCGGCGTTGGTGGCAAAGAAGCGCGCGCCGCTGCGAATGGCGTCGAAGGCGATCTGCAGCTTGCGATAGACCAGGGTGCGGTCGAAGCTGGCGATGACCGCGTCGACGCGAGCGGGGTCTTCTACCAACTCAAAACCGGCGGCTTCCAGGTCACGGCAGAGCGGCGCTTCGCCCAGGACGAAGAGGCGGGCGCCGGGCAAATGCCGCTGCAGGAAATCCACCATCACCATCGAAGAGTTGATGATATCCGATAGAGGTGTGGGCAGGCCGAGGCGCGCCAGGCGGATTGCGTAATCCTGCTGCGTGTGCGTCGGATTGTTTGAGAGAAAGACGGTGCGCTTGTCCAGGCTGCGCAGACGGGTGATGGTTTCGCCCGCTGTTGGCAGTAGTGTATCGCCGAGATAAACGGTCCCGTCCAGGTCGAAGATGTAGGCGTCTTACCATTCGATGGGGGTTGGATAGTGGGCCATGGTGTTCACTTGAGACCGGTAGTTGCAATGCCTTCGACAAAGTAGCGCTGAGCCAACAGATAGACGAGCACCGTCGGCAAGATGGCGAGCGTAGCGCCGGCCATGATGTACGGCACATTCGCATGATAGCCGCCTTGCAGGTCGGCCAGCCCCTGGGTCACGACGTACATTTCCTTGTTGTGGATCACCACGAGCGGCCAGATGAAGCTGTTCCAGGCGTAGAGGAAGCTGATCGTGGCCTGGGTGGCAATCGCAGGCATCGAAAGCGGCACGAAGATGCGCCACAGGATGGTGAAGCGGTTGGCGCCGTCAATGACCGCCGCCTCTTCCAATTCGTTGGGAATGTTGCGAAAGAACTGGCGCATCAGGAAGGTGCCGTAGGCCGTGAAAAGCCAGGGAATGATGAGCGATTCATAGCGGTCTACCCAGTTGAACAGCAGCATCAGCTTATACGTCGGAATCAGCACGACCATGAACGGAATCATGATAGTCCCCAGATACGCGCGGAAGAGCGCATCGCGGCCCGGGAACTTGATGCGCGCAAAGGCAAAGCCGCCCATGACCGACGTGAAGATCTGCCCGATGACGACGCAGATGGTGATGAAGGCCGTGTTGAGCATGTAACGGCCCATGTTGATGGTGCTGAGCACAGCCTGGTAATTCTCCCATTCGAGGGAGGGGCCAAACGGCGCCAAGATATTAGCAAACGTGGACTGGTTGTCCTTGAGTGAGGTGGTGACCATGAAGAAGAAGGGATAGGCCATCACGGCGCCAACGATCATCAAGAAAGCGTAGAGCAGGATGCGCTGCCCCCACGGTATGGATTGACTGCGGCCGAGCATAGATGAACCTCCCCTCTAGTCTTCGACCACCCAGCGCTGGGATGCGCGGAATTGAATGGTGGTGATGATGAAAATGATGGCGAACGACAGCCAGGCCAGGGCGCTGCCATAGCCCATTTGGAAACGCTGGAAACCCTTTTGGTACAGGTACATGACGAGGGTCAGCGTGGCATTGGCCGGGCCGCCGCGGGTCATGATGTAAGGTTCAGCGAAAATTTGCAGCACTTCGATCAGATTTGTGACCAGAATGAAGAAAATGGTTGGCGTAATCAAGGGGATGATGATCTTGCGCAAAATGGTGCCGCGCGAGGCGCCGTCTACCAGCGCAGCTTCGGTTAGGCTGTGCGGCACGCCTTGCAGCGCGGCCAGGAAAATCACCATGTCATAACCCACCGTGCGCCAGGCGCTCATCAGGATGAGCGAAAAGAGCGCCCAGTCCGGGTCATTCAACCAGCCAATCAGCGGCTTAGACAGCTCGGCGCCGAAAAGCCGGTTGATGAGCGTGGTAATGCTACCCAGGACGAAGTTGATGGCGCCGCTCTGGCGGTCGAAGATCCAGAGGTAAACCAGCGAGATGCCAACGACCGATGCCACGACCGGCAGGTAATAGAGGCCGCGAAAGAAGGTCATGCCGCGCAATTTGGAGTTGAGCAAATAAGCCAACAGGAAAGCTGGCAGCACCGATAGGAGAAGTACGCCGCCAGCATAGACAAAGGTGTTGCGCAGCGCCACCCAGAAGAGCGGATCGTTGCTGGTGAATAGGTTGCCCAGCGCGGCAAAGAAACCCTGTCCCTGTGCCAGCGCAGTCTGATAGGCTGCGGGCTGAATCTGAAAGCCAAGCGCTTGCACGAAGTTGCGCAGCCAGACAAATTTGGGTGGATTGAAGAGGTCCCAGTCGGTCAGGCTGTAATAGAGCGAGAGGATGAGGGGGCCGGCGAAAAAGGTCAGGAAGCCCAAGATGTTGGGCAGCAAGAAAAGAATACCATCGAGGGCTTCGCGTCGTTGCCGGGATGCTGCACTCGATGCACGAACTGTGGGCGAAGCTGTCATGGACGTAGTCCTCCCTGGTTGAGAGAGATCAGAGATCAGAGATCAGAGATCAGAGATCAGAGATCAGAGATCGGAGATCGGAGATCAGAGATCAGAGATCAGAGATCAGAGATCAGAGATCAGAGATCAGAGATCAGAGACCGGAGATCGAAAATCGGGCAAGGAGCAGACTTCGGAAATCCTGAACGCAGGAGCCAACCGCCACGGCGGCGGGATTTCCGAAGTCTTACTCAATCCGTGCTACTTCTTGAACAAAGGATTGGCGGCTGCACAAGCATCCTTGGCGATTTGCTCTGCGGTTGCCTTGCCGTTCAGCAGCTTGTCAATGTTGGGTTGGTAGATGGCATCTACGATGTCACCCCAGTTGCCAGTCCATAAGGGAATCTCGGCCACGGCGTAATCCGCGCCTTTGATGAAGGCAGAGTTGTCTGCCGGCGGCTTGGAATCGAGGAAGGCCTGCTTGGCGCTGTCCGCCTTGTTGGACGGGATGTTGCTGCCCAACGCGGCCACCTTCGCCTGTACTTCGGGGCTGGTCAGTTCTTTGATGACCTGCCACGCCGCGTCGGCGTTCTTGGTCTTGGCGCTGACGACGTACGGTCCCCAGAAGAGCCAGGTCGTCTTGCCGCCCGGGCCTTGCGGCATCTCAACGACGCCCCAGTTGAACTTGGCGTTCTGGCGCATGCCAGGCGTCATCCAGCGGCCGTTGGGGAACATGCCCACCTTACCGGCCAGGAAGTCGGTCTCGCCGACGCCGCCTTCGGCGCCTGGAGGCGGCGCAACCTTGTACTTGTTGAAGAGATCCGACATGAACTGCAAACCGGCGATCGAACCCGGCTGATCCAGGCCACAGGCAGTGCGATCGGCATTGAAGAGATTGCCGCCGCCGCCGTAGGCGAAGTAGCCCCAGAGGCCCCACCAGTTGCTGAAGCTGAAGCCGTAGGTGCCAGCGGTCTCATCGCGGATGGCTTGGGCGGCCTTCAGGAAATTATCCCAGGTCCACTCGCCCTTCGCGGCCTGCTCAGCCGGATCAGCCAGCCCCTTCGCCTTGAAGAGGTCCATATTGTAATAAATAACCATGGTGGAAATGTCGCGCGGCAGGCCCCACAGCTTGCCGTCATGCTCCAGTTCCTTCATGGGTGCATCGTAGTAATCGGTCAGTTTGAAGGCGCTGTCCTTGGTTGCCATGGGCATGAGATCGAGCAGGACGCCTTTGCTGGCCAGATCAGCCGTGCTAGCGCCCGGAATCCAGGTGATGTCCGGGGCGGTGCCAGCCGACAGCTCCGTTGTCAACTTGTCCATGTAGCCCTGCACCGGGGCCGGGTCGTAAACCAGCTTGACATTCGCCAATTTGGCGTCAATCTCGTCGCTGATCTTCTGATAGACGTTCTGCTCTTCCTGGTTGTCAGGACGCGTACGCCAGCGGATGGTGACTTCCGCGGCCGGTTGCGCGGGAGCCGAGGTGGGTTGTGCAGCGCCGCCACACGCAGTCAGTAAGGTGGCAGCAATGACCAATAGTACGAGCAATTTCTTCATCATCGTAGAAGC
>CAZEPA010000388.1:0-4749 GCA_964513955.1 uncultured Anaerolineae bacterium
GATCGGACTGGCGCTTGGCCCGTTGCCACTGGCGCTTGCGGGCGCGCTGGCAGTCGGGCGCAGAGCAGTAGGCTTGGTCGGGAACTTGTGGGCGGGGTTCGAAAGGTCTGCCGCAGCAGGCGCAGTGTTGGGTCATCGTCGGGGTCTCCATGCAAATTCCGCATGGAAACCGCGACAGCTCCGACGCCGGGCCCGAGCGCTGGCCGTGCGCAGCCTCGTTCCGTCAGTCGGGCGTTCTCGCCATCCGGGGCGTGCGCCAACCGGCGCAGTTCCTATTCATCGGTTATTGTTGAAAAACGCCGATGTTATGGAACAATTCGCCCATGGACACTGCTGCCGACAAGCTGCTTGATCTGGCGCGTTCGCAGGGACTGGTTCGCCCGAGCGACCTGACTCTGACGTGCATCCCTCGGGTGGCCTTGACCCGTGCGGTGCGGCGTGGGCAACTGGAACGCGTCGGGCGCGGGCTGTATGGGCTGCCCGACCGCCCGGTGTCGGCCCATGGATCGCTTGCCGCAGTGGCTCGGCGCGTCCCCAAGGGGGTGATCTGCCTGCTGACGGCACTAAGCTTCCATGAGTTGACCACTCAGCTGCCATTTCAGGTCTGGCTGGCCATCGACAACAAGGCCGCCGCCCCGAAACTGGACTACCCGCCGTTGCGCCTTGTGCGGTTTTCCGGCGCGGCGCTGATCGAGGGCGTCGAGGAGCACGTTGTCGATGGCGTGACCGTCCGCGTAACGGGCGTCGCCAAGACGGTGGCCGACTGCTTCAAGTACCGCAACAAGATCGGCCTGGATGTTGCGCTGGAGGCGCTGCGCGAGGCATGGGCTGCCCGGCGAATGACCAGTGACGAGATCTGGCGCTACGCCAAGATCTGCCGCGTGGCCAATGTGATGAGGCCGTACCTGGAGAGCCTGCCAGTGGCGTAGACCGGAGTAGGTCTGCCCACCGAAAGTTAGTGAGTGGATTGCACCCAGCTGATATCATTCCAAATGGAGAACCTATGCCCAGAGCCGACCTAATCGTCAATCTCGTGCGAGCGGGTAGCCAAGGCGATCAAGGCTTGTTCAGGTCAACCGTTGAAGCCATTGCTGCCGAGGAGCGCGCCAAACACCACAATAATCTAGCTGACAGGCTAGAGGAGAACTTGCGCGCGGCCAATGCCCGTCCCAAGGCGGCTGAGGTTGTCCGCAGTTTCGACGGCGGGCATGGCGGGCTTTTGTACGAAATCGAACCGCGTCGGACCCTGTCGTCCGTGCTTCTGCCTGCTGATGTGTTGAAAGCCACATCTGAGCTGATTGAGGAGCAGCAGCGGCGGGATATTTTGCGCTCCTATGGGCTCGAACCTCGACATCGAGTCCTGCTCTCAGGCCCCCCAGGTAATGGAAAGACGACACTAGCTGAGGCCATCGCCCAGGAACTGATGGTTCCCCTGTTCGTCGTGCGTTATGAGGCCGTTGTCGGCAGTTTTCTGGGTGAAACCAGCGGAAGGCTGAAGCGACTATTCGACTTTGCGCGCACGCATCAGTGCGTCCTCTTTTTCGATGAGTTCGATACTCTTGGCAAGGAACGTGGCGACACCCACGAAACTGGCGAAATCAAGCGCGTTGTCAGTTCCCTGCTCCTGCAAATCGACGCATTGCCCAGTCACGTGGTGGTCGTGACGGCAACCAACCACGCAGAGTTGCTTGACCGGGCCGTTTGGCGTCGCTTCCAGTTGCGACTGAATCTGCCAGGCCCGACTCTTGAGCAGAGAACGGCTTGGTTTGATCGATTCCAAGAGCGTTTGGGTAGTTCGCTAGGCATGTCGCCAAGAGCTCTTGCCACGAAGCTCAAGGTGAACAGTTTTTCGGATCTCGAACAGTTCTGCGAGGATGTCCATCGGCGTTATGTTCTGACGCTTCCGAACTCCGACATTCATGCCGTTATCAGTGATCGTCTAGAACAATGGAAAAACAGGGTGTCGTCTGACGCTTAGTCCGGCACGACAAATGGTGCCGGATGAGCGAACAACAACGACCACTCCTACTATTTCCTCGGCCTACATCATCCGAACGGGAAAAGCGTACCCCAGGATGGGCTCAAGTTCATGTTCCCTCGGCTCCACGCCAAGCTGAGAGACTGACACCGAAGTTTGGCACGCTGCAGTCGGCTTTTGATGCCCGACGGATACAGCTACAAGCCACTGCGCCAGCGGATGATCCAGAGCTGGTCGTCGTCTTCGAGACAGTTGGCTCCGTTGAGAAGTTCATCGGGGCTGTGCAACGAACGCCTGGACTCGAGTGGCTGCTTGAAGCCGATGAAGCTGGCGTTGAACCGGACGATGATTTCTACGATCAACGCGACCGGCAGAAGAGCTTGGATGGGCGCATTTACCTCTTGGGGAGCAACCAGCAGGCACTCGCCGAAGTCATCAGCCTCTGGAATCGCTACAAGGAAAACACGCACGTCCAATTGGAGCGTGGACTCGCCAAGTGGAAGGATGTCTTCAAGCACTTGAGGGACGTTCGCTTCTGGGGCATTCAGGACCGTATCGGTCAAGACATCCGCGAGTATTGGGAAAGTCGGCTTGAAACTGGCGAGGAGGCAATACGCTTCGAGATGGAGGCGTGGTGCTATTCCTCCCCTGAAAAGAACAGGCGGTCGGCTGAAGATTTGGCGCGCCTTGTTGGCGAGATTGGCGGGCGCATCCTCAGCACGGCCCTGATTCCGGATATCGCGTACCACGGCTTTTTGGTCGAGATGCCTGCGTCAGGGGTGCGAAGGCTGCTCAGTGATACCCCTCCCGCCCTGGTACTGTCTGACCGCGTGATGCTTTTCCGGCCGCGCGGTCAAGCATTGCCCGCACCGGACCGAGACGAAGTTCGATTGCCAGAGGTGGAAGGCTCTACTCGGACACCATCTGGGCAGCCAATTGTTGCCGTACTTGATGGTCTGCCTGTCCAGAATCATCCGTTACTTGCCGGGCGACTCTCCATAGATGACCCTGACGGATGGGAGTCGGGCTATCCCGCGAGAGATCGCGTACATGGAACAGCCATGACATCCCTCGTCTTGTACGGGGAGTTGGATGGGTCTAGGGTGCCATTGAGCAGGCCGATCTATGTAAGGCCAATCATGCGTCCGGACCCTACCGATATGCGTGAGCCACGGCAAGAGTCAACGCCCGATGACGTACTGCTGATTGATCTGGTGCATCGGTCGGTGAAGCGGATGTTTGACGGAGATGCAGGCAGTCCGGCCGCCGCGCCCACTGTCAAGGTTGTCAATCTGTCCGTCGGTGACCTGCTCAAACCGTTCGATACGGAACTGTCTCCATGGGCACGACTTCTGGATTGGCTCTCATCGAAATATCAGGTACTTTTCGTCGTGAGTGCAGGCAATGTGTCGGCACAACTCACCTTGCCGGTGCCGCGCGGAACGTTGTCCACGTTATCGGTAGATGCGCGGCAGCGGTTGGCGGTGCCCGCTCTCGTGGCTGACTCTGTCGGACGCCGGGTGTTGACTCCCGGAGAGTCCATCAACGCTATAACGGTTGGGGCCGTGCATGCTGACGGGTCAACATTCGTGCAGACGTCAGATCGCTTCGATCTGTTTCCTGACCATGGGATATCGCCATATTCTTGCATCGGTCACGGCTTCCGGCGGGCAGTCAAACCGGACATCCTGATGCCGGGTGGGCGCGTACTACATCGCGAGAGGTACACCGGCGATCCAGGTATCACCGAGTTGCAGATCATCAATACATCCGCCGCACCAGGGCACAGGGTAGCAGCCCCGCCAGATTCAAGTGGCCAAAATACGAAATACGCTCGCGGTACAAGTAACGCTACAGCCCTTGCTACGCGCGGAGCTGCGCAGGCTCATTCGGTGATTGAAATGCTGCGAGCCGGAAGTCCCGACCGTCTCCCAAATCGCCTGGACGCAGTCCTGCTGAAGGCCCTGCTTGTTCACGGGTCAGAGTGGGGAAGCCTTGAAACCCAAATCATCGATGCACGTCCAGAGGTTACGGACTGGCGGCAGCGGCAAAGTCTCGTGACGCGTTTTGTCGGTTACGGACTGTCGGACATCGATCGGGCAATCACCTGTACAGAGCAGCGCGCAACCTTGCTTGGAACAGGAGAGCTGAGGGATGGTGAGGCGCTCGAATTCAGAGTTCCTCTCCCGCCCAGCCTCAATGCACGGCTGGTGAAACGACGATTGACTATCACTCTGGCCTGGATGTCGCCGGTTAACCCGCGACATGCGAAATACCGTGCCGCACGCCTTTGGGTCAAGCCGCCAGACACTGAATTCAGCGTCTCCCGAATGAACTGCGACTGGCAGCGAGTCCAGCGGGGCACGGTGCAGCACGAAGTCCTTGAGGGAGAGTCTGCAATCCCGTTCGTCGATGGTGCTGATTTGGTTTTCAAGGTCAACTGCGCAGAGGATGGTGGCAAGCTCCAGGCCCCTGTTCCGTTTGCACTATGCGTGACTCTTGAGGTTGGTGAGGGGGTCGAATTGCCGATTTATCAGGAAGTCCAAGAACGAGTGAGCACACGGATCGGTGTTCCAGGATGAAGTCACCAGGAGTCCAGGCGTGAGCGGAAATGTGCGGGAACAGCCAAATGCTCCCCGGACTCCCGCATGGTGTACAATCATGCCCATGGTATCCCTTCTTGTATAGCAGGGCGGTTTCCTGTAACGGGGGACTACACCACCACACATCCAAGGCCAACTCTGCTGAGTTGGCCTTTTTCTTGGCCGAAT
>CAZEPA010000389.1:0-1589 GCA_964513955.1 uncultured Anaerolineae bacterium
CATCTCGGCGCCGGGCTAGAAGGCGCCGGCGGCAATCCTCTGGAAGATTTCATCAGTGACGTTGATTTTGTCGAGTGGCTGCATGGATTGACGGCTGAGAGCAACGCCAGCGGCGCGGACATGGAATTCATCATCAATGGGGACTTCCTGGAAATGCTGCAGGTGCCGGCCGTGCCCCGCTTCAACCCGGCCGAGCCATACCCTTCTGTGCTCTACGCGGCCAACGACGAAGCCGCGGCCCTCTTGAAACTGACGCACATCTCTCAGGGCCACCCCGGTGTTTTCGCGGCCCTGGCCGATTTTATCGCCCCCCAACCGCGACGCAACGTCGTCATCCTGCGCGGCAACCATGACCCAGAACTGTATTGGCCGGGCATGCAAAACGCCATTCGCAACCTCATCGGCGCCGTCCGCGCGATGCAGGATCTGCTGCAATTCCCGCCGCGGAGCTATTTGGCCGATGGGGTCTATGTCGAGCATGGCAATCAGTACACCGAATCGGTCAACCGATTCAGCCACATCGAGCAGCCTCTCGACCCTCAAGATCCCACGCGTCTCGAGTTGGTATGGGGATCACGATTCGTAGTCGAATACTTCAACCTGATTGAGCGTGATCGCAACTGGGTGGATGGCGTGGCGCCTGTGACAGGCCTCATTTGGTACGGGCTGCGCTACGATTTTGCCTTTGCCGCGCAGGCGCTCAAGCTCCTCTTGCAGGCCGCCCCTCGGCTTGGATGGCCGCGGGACGCGACGCCCAAGCAAGCCGCGGCCGCCTCTGCCCTGGAGGCCGACCTGGCGACCCCAGCCGCGGTGGCTGCTCTGCAGGCGCGTTACGAGTCTGATCCCGATTTCCGCCGTGAGTTCGAGGCCCGCGTCATGGAGGCCTTGCGTAATGCCCAGGCCGACGACACGTTGCTCCCGTCCGCGCGTGCGCTCACGCCCGCGGACGCCCTGGCGCGCGCCAACCAGTCGGTTGATGAACAGAAGAACCGACTGCAGGTTGAAGCGCAGCGGATCGCGCGCGAGACCCATGCGCACCTGGTGACATTCGGGCATACGCACATGCCCGAGGTGATTTCCCTGGAGGGCGGCGCCACGTACATCAACAGCGGCACCTGGATTTGGACCGGTGACTTTTCGCATGCGACGCCAGCGCAATGGGAAGATCTGTTTCGTCACCCGACCAACTACGCGGCCAAGCGCCGCTTGAACTTCGTGCGCGTGGACTACGACGCGACCGGTAAGCCGACCGCGCGCTTACTTGAGGTGGGCAAGCCCGCACCGCCACCGGTGAGCACCACAGGCGGCGGCAATGTGCATCCGGCGCCAACTACCCGCACGGGGTGCCTGCCAGCTTTCCTCATGCTCCCCTGGCGCCGTTAAGCTGTTACTTAGCCTATGCAACCCAACGCCGCTGCGCTTGATCTAGCTGCCTTGACTGCCCGTTGGCGCGCGTTTACGGAAACGCGCGCGCTGGCGGCGGATATGGACCCGCTGGTGGTCAATTCCTGGCGCCGCTGCGGGCCGCTGCTCAATCCGCACGGCGAACCGCATCTGGCGCGGCTAAATGAGGAAGGCCTGCGCCGCTT
>CAZEPA010000389.1:1599-4745 GCA_964513955.1 uncultured Anaerolineae bacterium
TTGCTCATCAGCCAGTTTGACCTGCTGGCGATCGCGCGGCCGGTGATGGAGGACATCTACCAGGCCGTTGAGGGCAGCAGCAGTCTGATGGTCTTGCTGGACAATACCGGTTGCGTATTGCTCACCCTGGGCGACGCCAGCATGGAGCACGAAGCCGCCCGTATTGGGCTGACTCCTGGCACGTACTGGGATGAGGGGCGCGTAGGCACCAACGCCTTTGCCCTGGCCCTGGCCGAGCGCATGCCCGCGCAGGTCGTGGGCGCCGAGCATTTCCTGGTTTGCTACCATCATCTGGTGGACGCGGCCGCGCCGATTTTTCACCCAAGCGGGCGCATGATCGGCGTCTTGGGCCTTGTCTGCCTGACCAACCTGCACCATCCCCATACCGCCGGCATTGTCGTGGCCGGCGCACGCGCCCTGGAAAATCAATTGGCCGCGGATGTGATGAACCACGACGCGAACACGCACCTGACGCTGCTCAATGCGACGGTGGAATCCATCGCCGACGGCGTATTGGCGTGGGATCGTGAGGGCATCATCACGCAAATGAACCGGCAGGCAGCCGAGCTGCTAGGATTGAATCCGCGGGCCGTCGTGGGCAATCGCTTGCAGCGTTATGTGCAGGCGCAGGCCGATTTGCTCGACGCCATTCTGCACGGCAAACCGGCGAGCAACATGGAAGCCCATCTCCTGGTCAACGGGCGCCCGGTGCACTGCATGATCAACCTGAAGCCGATTCGCATTGGCGATGAGCTCCCGATTGGCTTCCTGGCGACCTTGCAGCCCATCGAGCAGATTCATCAGATCTTCTATCGCCTGGCGGGCGCACAGGCAACGATGACGCTGGATGACTTGAAGGGCAAGTCAGCTGACATTCAGCGCGTGCGCCAGCAGGCGCGCGCCGCGGCCCGCGGCCGTGGTAATGTGCTGCTGCAGGGCGAATCCGGGGTGGGCAAGCATGTCGTCGCGCGTGCAATTCACAATGCCAGCACGCGCGCCAGTGGACCGTTCATGGCCGTCAACTGCCGGGCTTTCCCGCGCGATCTGTTTCTGAGCGAGTTCTTGGGGTATGAAAGCGGCGCGTTCAGCGGCGCGCGCGCGGAGGGGCGTCCCAGCAAGTTCGAACTGGCGCTCGGCGGGACGTTGTTCTTGGACGAAGTCGAAGCCATTCCGCTGGAATTTCATTCCGTGCTCGGGCGCGTGATCGAAACCGGCGAGGTGATGCGCCTGGGCGGTTCCCGCATCATCCCCGTGAACGTGCGGGTCATTGCTTCCACAGACACGGACTTGGATCGCCTGGTGGTCGAAGGTACATTTCAGGCCAATCTGCTCTATCGGCTCAGCTCGATTGTGATCGAGATACCGTCCCTGCGCCAACGCCGCGAAGACATTCCCGAATTGATCAATAGCATCCTGACCCGCATGGGTCGCAGCGCCGCCGAACTGCCTGCTCTCACGCCCGAAGCGCTGCACCTCCTGCGGAAATATCCCTGGCCGGGCAATATCCGGGAGCTGGAAAGCGCGCTGGAGCGGGCTTGCAGCCTGGCGCCCGCCGGCCAGCCCATTGATGTGACTCACCTGCCGGAGAGCATCCGGCGCGGCTCGGTCATGGTGCCGATGCGTGACAAAGCCGAGCCGGTGCTCAGCATGGATGAATGGAACCGCGAGGCGATCATGCGCGCCGGCTGGGCGACGCACGGCAGCCTGACCGAAATGGCGCGCACGCTGGGTATCAGCCGCACGACGCTGTGGCGCAAGATGCGAGCCTTGAATCTAGATGCACGTCATTTTCAGCCTGAGTCCGTGAGCGATGTTTCAAAATAGAACAATGAGCGCAAATTACGTTTCATCTTGAAACAAAACAAGCGAGAATGATTGACACCCCTGGCGCTTTGTGATATTCTAACCTCGTGCGATTTTATCGGAAACCGCTCAATGTCAGGTTAGATGATTGCGGCTGATTGCCAGCGCGTCAAGGATGATGCACCGTATGGCTGTACTGGCTGGTAGTGGGATGTGAAAACGCCTGCGACCCGTGTTTTGACACGAGG
The DNA here is from genome assembly GCA_964513955.1 of uncultured Anaerolineae bacterium. Classification (GTDB taxonomy): domain Bacteria; phylum Chloroflexota; class Anaerolineae; order SSC4; family Amarolineaceae; genus Amarolinea. The sequence continues at coordinate 3,651 of CAZEPA010000389.1, forward strand.
TCTGCGGGCGTTTCTGTTTTCCCGGCCAGGCTGCGGTTGTCGGTTTCATCTTCTTGTTGACGCCGCACATGGCGACGTAGGCACGAGTTGAGCGGACGTGATTGGTCTCATGTTGAGAGCGGCTGTGAAGACAGCATCACTCCGAACCTGGAAAGGAGGACTGAATCCCCACCGCAGTCAGTTGTCTTGTTCCGCGAAGCGCCTAAGGCGCCCTCGTGTGGGCAAAGCCCCTCGTAAGTAGTTGTCTGCAACCCCATTTTACGCTGCCGGCATGGCAGCAAACAACGCACGAAGCAAGGTAGGAGGAAATTTATCCATGTCTCCGTTTATGGGCGAAGTGGTTGGCACGATGTTGCTGATCCTGTTGGGTGATGGTGTGGTGGCCAACGTTTTGTTGGGCAAGACCAAGGGGAACAATTCTGGCTGGATTGTCATTACCACAGCCTGGGCTTTGGCGGTCTTTGTCGGCGCCTATTCGGTGGCGAGCATCAGCGGCGCACACTTGAACCCGGCCGTCACGATTGGTTTGGCCGTGGCCGGCAAGTTTGCCTGGGGCAATGTACTTCCCTACATCATTGCGCAGTTAATCGGCGCCTTCATTGGCGCCACGCTGGTCTGGTTGCACTACTTCCCGCACTGGAGTGAGACAAAGGACCAGGGCCTGAAGCTGGCCGTCTTCTCGACCGGCCCGGCGATTCGCAACATGACCTGGAACCTGGTTTCTGAAATCATCGGCACCTTCGTGCTGGTGTTCGGCATCCTGACGATCAAGGGCGCCGTGATGGATTCGTCTGGCTCGGCTGTACCGCTCAACATGGGCGCTCTGGGCATCATCCCGGTGGCCTTCCTCGTGTGGGTGATCGGCCTGGCGCTCGGCGGCACTACCGGCTATGCCATCAATCCTGCTCGTGACCTCGGCCCGCGCATTGCGCACTTTGTCCTGCCGATTGCAGGCAAGGGTGACAGCGATTGGGGTTACTCCTGGATTCCTGTGGTTGGCCCCATCGTCGGCGCGATCATTGCGGCGCTCTTGTACACCTCACTGGGCAGTTTCTAGTCGCCTGCGCTTTTTCCTTGCGAAGGCCTGACTTGGGG
>CAZEPA010000390.1:0-4736 GCA_964513955.1 uncultured Anaerolineae bacterium
TGCCCGACTGGAAGGCGCTGGGCGTTGACCTGGTGATTGACTGCACCGGCCGCGCCACCACGCGCGCGGGCGCGCAGGCTCATCTCGATGCGGGCGCCAAGCGTGTGCTGGTCAGCGCGCCGAGCAAGACGCAGGCAGACTGCGACGCCGTGCTGCTGCCGGGCATCAATCTTGACACCTTCGACCCGGCCAAGCACAAGATCGTCAGCATGGCGAGCTGCACCACCAACGCGCTGGCCCCGGTCGTCAAGGTGGTCATCGAAAACTTCGGCATCAAGTACGGGCTTTTCTCCACCATCCACGCCTATACCAACACGCAGTCGCTCACCGACCAGCCGATGAAGGATCGCCGCGATTCGTGGGCCGCGACCGAGAACATCATCCCGTCCTCGTCAGGCGCCGCGCGCGCGTTGGCGTTCATCTGGCAGGGCCTGAAGATCACCGGCAAGGCGTACCGCGTGCCCACCCGCACCGGCAGCATCGCCGAGCTGAACCTGCTCACCGAGCGGCCAGTGACCGCGCAAGAGGTCAACGACGCCTTCCGCCAGGCCGCCGCCGTGGCGCCGCTGAAGGGCATCATGGGCGTGTTGGAAGATGAGTGGGCCTCGTCCCGCATCGTGGGCGACCCGCACTCGTCCATTGTGGACCTGCCGCTGACTGTGGTGCAGGGCGATCTGCTCTCCGTTGCCGCATGGTACGACAACGAGATGGGCTACTCAACGCGTCTGGCCGAAACCGCCGCGCTGCTGGCCCGCTAACCGGCGCGCGACAGGGCGTCGCCAACATTACCAGGACTTACGCGCTCAGGCTCTCAGGAGGCCGAGATTCCCGTTTGGTCGCTCGACGAGCAAGAGATTCTAGCGCAAAGACTCAGAGCCGCAAAGCGTTTTCTGTTTTCGCGTTTTTGCACCGCTGCGCCTTTGCGATGATGCAATCTGGCCCTGGCTTGTCTGGATTCATTTGCAGACCGGCCGGGGGCTTCTGGGGCGTAAGTCTTGGTAACGACTGACCTCCTGCCAGGATAACGTGAACCACCTGGGGAGAAACGAAGATGTCAAACACGCCCGTAACGGCGATTGGGGTCCTCACCAGCGGCGGCGACGCGCCCGGTATGAACGCGGCGCTGCGCGCAGTGGTGCGGACGGCGCTGAACCGCGGAGTTGCGGTCTACGCCATCTTAGAAGGCTACCAGGGAATGGTGGATGGCGGCGACCGCATCCGCCACATGACCTGGGATGACGTAAGCGGCATTATGCAGCGCGGCGGCACGGTGATCGGCACCGCGCGCTGCGCCGCGTTTCGCACCCGCGAGGGTCGGCTGCTGGCGGCCAAGCACCTGCTGGAACGAGACATTGACCGGCTGGTGGTCATTGGCGGCGACGGCAGTCTGACGGGGGCGAACGAGTTTCGTCAGGAATGGACCTCGCTGCTGGCTGAGTTGGTGCAGAGCGGCGCGGCGTCGGCTGAGCTGGCGGCGCGCCACGCGTACCTCAGCATCGTCGGCCTGGTCGGCTCCATTGACAACGATTTCTACGGCACCGACATGACGATCGGCGCGGACACCGCGCTGCACCGCATCACCACCGCGCTCGATCAGATCAGCAGCACCGCGGCCAGCCATCAGCGCAGCTTCGTCGTAGAGGTGATGGGGCGCAACTGCGGCTACCTGGCCCTGATGAGCGCGCTAGCCAGCGGCGCTGAATACTGCCTGATCCCGGAAAACCCGCCCGACACAGATGATTGGGAAACCCACATGTGCGACGTCCTCAAGGCCGGCCGCGCCGCAGGCCGCCGCGACCTGACCGTCGTCATTGCCGAGGGTGCGCGCGACCGTAACGGCAATCCCATCACCAGCGAGCATGTGCGCCAGGTGCTGGTTGAGCGCTTACGCGAAGACGTGCGCGTCTCCATCTTGGGCCACATTCAGCGCGGCGGCGCGCCCAGCGCGTTCGATCGCTGGATGAGCACCCTGGTCGGTTCGGCGGCCGTGGATGAGCTGCTGGCGGCCGGGCCGGAGAGCGAACCGCAAATGATCGGCATGCGCTATAACCGCATCCGGCGCCATCCGCTGATGGAGTGCGTGGCACAGACACGTGAAGTGCCCAAGGCCATCGCCGCGCACGACTACGAACGCGCGATGAATCTGCGCGGTAACAGCTTCAATGAGGCGCACCGTACGTTTCGGACGCTGCTGCGGGCCTTGCCGCACGCACCGCAGCCCGGTCAGCGGCGCCTGCGCCTCGCCATTCTCACGGCCGGCGCCGCGGCGCCGGGCATGAACACCGCCGTGCATGCCGCCGTGCGACTGGCAATTGACCAGGGACATATCGCCCTGGGGGTCATGAACGGTTTTCAGGGCTTGCTTGACGGCCAGATCAAAGAACTCGATTGGATGAGCGTTCACGGTTGGGGCGCCGTGGGCGGCACGCTGCTTGGCTCCAGCCGGACGTCGCCCGAAGGCCCAGACTTGGCGATTGTGGCCCGCACCCTGGCAGAACACCAGATTGACGGTCTCTTGGTGATTGGCGGCTGGCTGGCGCATCGCGCCGCGTTCAATTTGCATGCTGCACGCGCCGAGTATCCTGCCCTCAACATCCCCATTATCTCCTTGCCCGCGTCCATTGACAATAATCTACCGGGCAGTGAAATCAGCATCGGCGCGGATACCACGCTCAACAGCATCGTCGAGGTGGTGGATAAGATCAAACAATCGGCCGTGACCACGCGCCGCTGTTTTGTCATCGAAGTGATGGGACGGCGCTGCGGCTACCTGGCCATGATGAGCGGCCTGGCGACAGGCGCCGAACGCGTTTATTTGCCTGAGGAAGGCATCACCCTGCGCGATCTGGAAGCCGACCTGGGTGAGATGACCCAGGCCTTCCGCCACGGCAAGCAACTGAGCCTGGTGATCCGCAACGAAAACGCCAATCCGCTGTACACCGCTGGGTTCATTTGTTCCCTGTTCGAGCAAGAGGGCGGCGGCCTTTTCGATGTGCGGCAAGCTATCCTGGGCCATTTGCAGCAGGGCGGCGATCCCTCGCCGTTCGACCGTATTCAGGCCACGCGGCTCGCCGCGCGCTGCCTTGCCTTCTTGGTCGAAGAGGCCGGAAAGGGCGCCGCGACGGGCGCGGTCATTGGCTTGCAGAACGGCCATGTCACCATCCACGACATGGAAGAGATGCCAGCGCTGGCTGACCGCGCGAACATGCGGCCCCTGGAGCAGTGGTGGTTGGATCTGCGACCGATTGCGCGGTTGATGACTCAGCTGGATGACCCCGCTGAAGTCAGCGCGTGAGGACCGTACGCACGGAATTTTGGCACAAAGCCACAGGGACACAAAGGAAGAGGTAAATCTCATGTCAACGTTGAAGGACCTCGTGCCGGCTGGCGTCGTCGTGGGCGACGATGTACAGAAGGTTTTTGCCTACGCGAAGGCGCATCACTTCGCGCTGCCCGCGGCCAACTGCACGGGCACCAATACGGTCAATGCCGCGCTGGAGACCGCGGCGGAGCTGGATGCACCGATGGTCATCCAGTTTTCCAATGGCGGCGCGGCCTTTTATGCGGGCAAAGGGTTGAGCAACGGCGGCCAGCGCGCCGCTGTGGCCGGCGCCATTGCAGGGGCCATGCACGTTCATCAGCTCGCCGAAGCGTACGGCGCACGCGTGCTGGTGCACACAGATCACTGCGCCAAGAAGCTGCTGCCCTGGGTTGACGGCCTGTTGGACGCGGGTGAGGCGTACTACAAAACGCACGGCAAGCCTCTCTTCAGTTCGCATATGCTGGATCTGTCAGAAGAACCGCTGCCCGAGCTCGTGGAGACATGCAAACGCTACTTGGAGCGCATGAGCAAGATGGACATGACGCTTGAGTTCGAGCTGGGCATCACCGGCGGTGAAGAAGATGGCGTGGACAACACCGGCGTCAGCAGTTCCCGGCTTTACACACAGCCGTCAGAGGTTGCCTACGCGTATGAGGAGCTAATGAAGGTCAGCCCTCGCTTCACCATCGCCGCGGCGTTCGGCAATGTGCACGGCGTTTACAAGCCGGGCAACGTGAAGCTGCGTCCGGTGATCCTGCATAACTGTCAGGTGTACATCCAGGAGAAGTACGGCACGCCGGAAAACCCGCTCAACCTGGTTTTCCACGGCGGCTCTGGTTCCACCCTGGCTGAGATCCGCGAAGCGGTCTCTTACGGTGTGGTCAAAATGAACATTGACACCGACCTGCAATGGGCCTTGTGGGAAGGCATCAAGAATTACTATGTCAAGAACGAAGGCTACCTGCAAGGGCAGATCGGCAACCCGAAAGGCCCTGACGAGCCGAACAAGAAGTACTATGACCCGCGCATCTGGCTGCGCGCGGGCGAGGAAGGGTTCAAGGCGCGGCTGCGGCAGGCCTTCGGCGAGCTGAACGCGGGCGTTTGACAGACACGGCGTCCCCAGCCTGAATTCTGTTTTTGCATCGTTCGGCAAGATTCATCACATCCCTGGCTGTCAGGTGCGCGATAATTACATGGGTTGACGGAGTCAAGCGTCAACGCAACCACAGACAGGAGATATGAAGAAATGAAACGATTTGTCATTCCCCTTTTGCTGCTGACCAGCTTGCTGCTGGCCGCATGCGGCGGCGGTTCCACAGAGGCGCCCACGAGTGCACCCACCAGCGCGCCCGAAGTCAAGCCAGCCACGGCCGCAGCCACCAGCGCGCCCGCGGCGACAGTCGCGCCAACCACC
>CAZEPA010000391.1:0-4723 GCA_964513955.1 uncultured Anaerolineae bacterium
GCTGGCCGGCTGCACGGTGGTCACACCCTGAAAAAGGAAGCTGAACGGCTGCGTGTGCTTGCCAAAAAAGGTGAGCAGGAGCGCAATGATGAAAACGCCGCCGATGTGCCAGTAGACGCTGAAGTCGCTCAGCCGCGCGGTCAGCTTGATGCCGAAGATATTGATCAGGACCTGCGGGATCATGATCACCATCATCACGATGACCATGGTGATGGTATTGGTGGTATCAATGCTGGTGCCGAACAGACGATTGAACGCGCCGGCAATGTAGATGGCGGCGGCAAAGTCAATGCCCGCGGTAATCATGATCTGACCCAGCATGTTGAACCAGGCCGTGACCCAGGCCCACTTGAAGCCGCCCAGGCGATGCGCCCAGAAGTAAAGTCCGCCCGCGGTGGGATAGGCCGAGGCAAGTTCGGCCATGGAGGCGGCAATGCAAATGGTGAAGAAACTGACGAGGGGCCACCCGAAGGTGTTGATGATGGGGCCGGCAAACTGCAAGCCGTAGCCAAAGAGAAGAATCGCGCCGGTCAAAATCGAAATGATGGAGAATGAGATGGCGAAATTGGAGAAGCCTCCCATTTCGCGGAACAACTGCTGCGCGTAGCCCATTTTGTGCAGGTCGCGCATGTCCTCGCGGATCATTTCTTCGCGCGACTTACTCTTGTCAGCCATGAGTTCTGCTCCTTTCCTCTGGTGACGGGGGAGGCGACAGACGGTTATGTAGTTGTACGGAAAAAAGACGGGCGGGCGTGGAAGGTGCGCATTATAATGGCAATACAAGGGAAATGCAAAAAACGTACAACCAATCCACTGACAGAGAAAACCAGAATCTGCATGACGTGGTTGGCAGAGTTCTAACGGGGTGGATTGGCAGAGGCTGGCATCAGGCGGTGGTCATGCGAGCCTTCACCCAGCGGGCGCCGCGCCAGGCCAGGAGACCCCAGACGGCAATGATCGCTTCGATGAACAGCGTCTTGGGCACATCAAGGCCGGTGACCTGGCCCCAGGCAGCAACGACATCCATCAGGCTCTTGAACACAAAGGCCAGCCAAAACCAACGCTGCTGGCGGCGCTGGACGCCGTAGAAAAGCAGGGCATTGCTAAAAAGGTGAACGAGTACAACGAAGAAGCGTTCCCAACCGGCCGCCACGCCGTTGACCAGCCCCTGCACGCCGGTCAGGCTGGCGCTGAGGCTAGGCGGCACGAGCTGGGGCGCCAGCACGAGCGCAAGGACGCTGCTCAGACTGCCCAGAGCGAGCAGCAGCGCCTCCAGCGCGCCGAAGCCGATGCCAAAGGCCAGCGCCCGCGGCCAGGCCACTCGGCCCAGGCGGGTGAAACGCAGGAGCAGCCAGATCAGCGCTACTTCAAAAACGCCGGTCAGCGCGCCTACATACAGGTAGAACAGCCAATCGCCGAACGGCCAAGAATGTAGGATGCGGTAGATGGATGGGTTGGTGGGAACCGCCCAAGCCGCTTTGAGCGCAACTGTCACGGCCCAGCAGAGGCCGCCAAAAATCAAATAGCGCCAATCGTGCGTGCGCCGCACGGCGTAGAGGATGAAGGCGGCGGCCACGGCCAGCATGCCCAGCGGCCCTAACAGCATCAATGGCGTCAGGCCTGCGGCGGCGATGGGGCCAGGCTTCCATTCTAGGGAGTAGTTGTTGATGACCAGCGGTTCATCCCACTGCCACCCGAGTTGGTAGGCGCCGGCTTGCGACGGCCGCACGACCGTGTTGATGACAAAGGGACCAGGCGCAGTCACCAGCTGCTGCCACATCGGCTGCTCATCCGCATCTAGCAGCTGCACGCGCACGCGGCCAGACACCAGCGTGCCGCGTGCATCAATGCCGATGGGATCCGCGGCCTGGGCGACGGTGACGGTGAAGGGGAAGTCGCGACCCGCAGCCGTGCGCTCGAACACTGGGCCGTTCATGCTGGCGCCTGGCGTGACTGGAGCAGGACCATTGGATGCACGACTGCAGCCCAGCAACAAGACTGTGAGCAGCAGGCAAATGCTCAACGCGAAGGCAATGGATCGAATGCGCGGCGCGGCCACTGGGATCCTCCGATTCAACCGTCCTGGGGCAAAGAGACTTGACCTAGCGGGAGTTCCAGCGGCGCCGTGTGCCCCAGCTCATCCACCCACAAGCGCACGCCGACCGGAGAGCCTGGTTCTTCTTCAAAGACCAACAGCTCGTTGGCGGTTCTCAACCAGGAAACCGGAACTTTGTAGAACTCCTGGGGGCCGATTTGCCAGTAACGACCCAGGTTGCGGCCGTTAAGCCACAACTGGCCCTTGCGCAGTCCGCCCAGGCTCAGTTTGAAAGGCCCCGCGCCGTGCAAATCCGGATCATACGCAAAGTGACACCGGAAAAATGAGGGCCGCGGCGGCAGTTGATGCGCGAGCGGCACGGCCGCGGGAGTGACGCCAGGGCGAAATTCCCACACGGCGTCGAGCGCCTGGTCCGCGTCAAAGGTCAACAGCCAGGCGCGCCACGGGTGTCCGGCATAATCACGGATATGCAGCGCGATCACGTTGGCGCCGTCTGCACGCAGGTGCTCACTGATGTCGAATTTGAAAAAACCGCCGCCGAAATGACGACTGAAGCGGATGAGCGGCGCGCCGTTGACAAACAGGCCGCCAGGGTTGCGGTCGCCGGTGACGTAAAGCACGGCGCGTTTCCCGACTGGTATGGGCAGGTCGCGCAGGAGCCACAGTTCACCGCCGGCCCCTTCAGGCGGGGCGAACGCGGCCAGGTTGACGTTGGCGGCGTCTGCGCGCACATGCGCGGGCCGCGCGTTGGCCAGGGCCTCGCCCGCAAAAGCCGCTTCTTGCCAGAGCGCCGTCCAACCGGTCGTGATGTCGGTCTGCTGTCCACCCAGGTAGAGCGTATCGGTCAGGCCTTTGATTTCGCCCAGGCCGCTGCCGTAGTTGAAGCGCCCCAGGTCATCCACGAGCAGGCGCAGATCGTGCTCGCCCGGCGTCAGAGTCCAGGGCACGGCTAAGGTTGGCCCCTGCGGCCCCACCCCCAGCGCGCCGATGAACGCGCCATCCACGAACAGCTGGCCGCGGTCGGCCAGACCCGGCGCGGCCAGGGTGGTTGGGCCGGGCGGTTGCGGCGCGGTGAAACGGGCGCGGTACCAGGCATAGCCGTGCGCATTGGGCCGCTCTGTGTGCAGGTCATGCAGGGCCTGCCAACCGACGTTTGCCTCCAGTTCTGCCACGGGGAGTGTCTCCCACGCCTGAAGTGCCGGCGCGTGGAGCGCAGACGCCTGCGATGCCGGCGGCGTGATTTCCACCAGGCGCCCATCGGCGTCAACCCAATACCACGGCGCAACCCCGCGGCCGTCAAGTTGGACAAAGGGCGCGCCTGCCGCGTCCACCTGAAATCCGTTGACCACGTGTGGGCCGAGCAGGAATCCCAGGTCGCCGATAGGCCAGCAGCGTTCGGCGTGCGCCTGGGTCAGCAGCAGAATCAGCAGGTCGCGCGGCGCTGCGCCTGCGCGGTGGATCGTGGCGCGCACCACACTTGGGGCTTCGCGCAGCCAATAGGCGACGTGAAGCTCGTTGTCAACGGCCCGACCGCTGGCGTTCGGCGTCTCTCTCCGCAATTCCCAGCGCACTGCTGGCCGGCCTGCATCATCCAATGCCTGGGAGTAGGGATCGGGCATCGCTTCCACGCCCAGGCTGCCAACCTCGCCGGGGAAACCATAGAGGACGAGCACATCGTGCGCGGGCCGTCGCCAAAAGCCGAGAAGGCGCCCGGTGTGAAAACGCAGCCGCAGGCCGCTGTCCGCCAGGGGCAGATTCATGAAGACCGGTTTGAGCGAAAATGCTTCGACCTCGACGGCCAGGTGGACGGGGCTGCCGCTCGCATCCGCGGGTTTGTCAAACACCTGGTAGACCTGGCGATCGGCCGACTCGTTGCGCAGGTAGGCGGCGGCAAACGGGCCATTGCGCACGCTGCACAGTGGTTCGCCGCCCCCGCCGGCGCGGCCGGCCACGGCTTTGGCGCCGATGACACGCGGCCCGCCGGGCGTCGCATCGGCCAGGAGGGGCGCGAGGGTAGCGCCCAGAGTGCTGAGGAACAGGTGATGGCGTCGGGCGACGAAGTATTTGGCCGTCAGCCCCCCGTATTCCGTCACCGGCGCATCATAATCGTACGAGGTGGTCATATGCACCGTATCGCCGCCCACGGTGCGGCCGCCCCAGAAAGCAAAATTGGTGCCGCCGGCCCACATCCAATGGCTAAGGCCGCTGGCGCCGACCGCGGTCAATTCGTGCAAGCGTGCGTCGAGGCTGGCTGGCGACTTACCGTTGTGGCGACTGGCGCCCCAGTTGTCGAACCAGCCGCTCCACAGCTCGCTGACGATCATCGGATTATCGGCCCATGCGCGGCGCGTCGTCTGCAGCTTTCGGTCCAGGCCAGTCCAGCCATTGCGAAACTCGGCCACGCCCGGCATGGCGCCCATGCAGGTGTAGAGCGGAACGGTAATGCCTCGCGCGGTCAAGGCCTGCGCCAGGGTGGCTTGGTGCGCGTCGTGCCCATACACGCCAGATGCCCAATGCTCGTTTTCGATTTGCACCAGGATGATGGGGCCGCCGCGGTCAGCCTGGCGCGCGGCCAATAAGGGGATCAAGATGTCGAACCAGCGTAGGGTGGCGGCCAAGAAGGCGGGATTGTCCAGGCGGTAGGCCATGGAGGGAACCGCCGCCAGC
>CAZEPA010000392.1:0-4718 GCA_964513955.1 uncultured Anaerolineae bacterium
ACCCTCGACCCCACCAAGGTGGCGGATGACTTCTACAACAACGGCTACGACGTGGTGCTGTCCGGCATTGACACCACCGAGGCGCTCGTCGAAGGCGGCAAGATGGCGCAGGCCGGCAAGAAGGCCTGGACCGTGCCCTACGATTATAAGGACGCCTGCAAGGAAGCCGAAGACATCTGCCTGGGCGTTCCCTATTTCAACTGGGGCCCGTCGTACATCAAGGCCGTGCAGATGGTCATGGATGGCAAGTGGGCGCAGTACTGGGAGTGGAACGCGCCTGATTGGGCTGACATCAACAACCCGGACAGCAGCACGGTTGGTTTTGTCAAGGGTAAGGGGCTGAGCGCAGACGCCGCGGCGAAAGTGGACGCGTTCATCAAGGGTCTGGCCGATGGCTCCATTAACTTGTTCAAAGGCCCGCTCAATTTCCAGGACGGCACGCCCTACCTGAAGGATGGCGAAGTCGCCACCGATCTGCAGGTGTGGTATCTGCCGCAGCTGCTCCAGGGCATGGAAGGCCCAAGCAAGTAACGCTTCTTCTTCCCGTTCTGGTCTGGCCGCCAACCGGGCCAGAACGGGGCTGCATTGTTCAGCGTTCATCACTTTCCGCCGTCTGCAGGTTTTTCCCCCAGATGGGGCGCTGCCATCGTGAAAGTTGAACTCCGTAACATCCACAAACACTTCGGGCCTGTGCGCGCCAACGACGGCATTAGCCTGACCATCGAACCGGGCACCATTCACGGCATTCTCGGCGAAAACGGCGCGGGCAAGAGCACGCTCATGAAGGTGCTGACCGGGTTCATCTCTGCGGATGCCGGCGAGATTGTGCTCGACGGTCGCGTCGTGGCCTTGACTTCACCCGCCGAGGCGGTGCACCTGGGCGTGGGCATGCTGCACCAGGACCCGCTCGATTTCCTGGCCTTGCGCGTGCTCGACAATCTGCTCGTGGGCAGCCCGGGCGGCATCTTGCCTGACCGCGCCCGCGCGCGCCAGGCTCTGCAAGACCTCTGCACCCAATTTGACTTCAAGATTGATCCCGACGCGCAAGTCGCCAGCCTGAGCATCGGCGAACGCCAGCAGTTGGAGATTGCGCGCCTGCTCTGGTTGGGGGTGCGCGTGCTCATCCTGGACGAGCCGACGACGGCCATCTCCGCGCAGCAGCGGGCCAAGCTCTTCACGGCCCTGCGCAAGCTGGCCAGCCAGGGCAAGACCGTCATCTTCGTTTCGCATAAGCTGGAAGAGGTGGAAGACCTGTGCACGCAGGTGACGGTGATGGCGCGGGGCACGGTGACGGGTGAGGCAACCATGCCCTGCCCCACGGAGCGGTTGGTGCAGATGATGTTTGGGCAGGTCATCACCTTCAAGAAGCGCGAGGCGCTGCCGCTGGGCGAGCCGATCGTGGCCTTGGATCACCTGACCGTCAGCGATTGGCGGTTGGAAGTCAAAGATCTGTCTCTCAAGCTGTTGGCCGGCGAGGTGATCGGCCTGGCCGGGCTGGAGGGCAGCGGTCAGCGGCTGCTCTTGCAGGCCCTGGGCGGTCTGCTGCGCCCCACGGCCGGGCGCATCCTCATCGGCGCTCAGGACATGACGCACCGTGCGTATCGGCAGTACCTGCAGGCGGGGGTGGCCTACGTGCCCGCCAATCGCCTGGCCGAAGGATTGGTTGCCGGCCTGACCGTGACCGAGCACGTGGCCCTGGCCGAGCGCAAGCAGCCATTCCTGGTCAATTGGGTGCAGGCCGGCCAGACGGCCACGGCGCGCATCAAGCAGTTCAACATCAAGGGCGCGCCGGCCAGCCCGGTCGAGGCGCTGTCGGGCGGCAATCAGCAGCGCACGCTGCTCGGCCTGCTGCCGCCCAATCTGCGCCTGCTGCTCATGGAACAGCCCACGCGCGGACTGGACATGGAATCCATCGAGTACATCTGGGGGCTGCTGCAGGAGCGTACGCGTGCGGGCATGGCGATCGTCTTCGCCTCGGCCGATCTGGACGAGCTGCTGGACCGCAGCGATCATCTGCTGGTCTTTTTTGGCGGCCGCGTCGCCGGCCCGCTCGATTCTCGCCAGACCACGGTGGAGCAGTTGGGCGAGCTGATAGGAGGTAAGGGCTTTGCGTGACACATTTTCGCGGCCGGGCGTCAGTCTGGCCGAATGGGCTTTGCGCATCGGCGGCATGCTGGCGGCCCTGGCGCTGTCTGCCCTGATCCTGCTCGCCATCGGCGCGTCCCCGCTCGATGCCTTTGGCTTGATCATCAACGGCGCGTTTGGCTCTTCCGCGCGCCTGGCCTATGTCCTGACGGCCTGGGCGCCGGTGCTTCTGTGCGCGGCCGGCCTCTTGATCACCTTTGCTGCCGGTCTATGGAACATCGGCATCGAAGGCCAGGTGGTGTTGGGCGCGATCTTCGCTACCGGCGTGCTGCGCTGGCTGCAGCCCAGCGGCTCGACTGAGCTCGCTGACGCCCTGCCACCGGCCCTGACGTTGATCGCGGCCGCGTTGGGCGCGGCGCTGGGCGGCGCGCTGTGGGCGGTGCTCACCGGCCTGCTCAAGCGCTACGGCAATGTCAATGAGATCTTTGGCGGCCTGGGGCTGAACTTCATCGCCGGCAGCCTCACCGTCTACCTGGTGCTCGGCCCGTGGAAGCGGCCTGGCATCGGCTCCACGAGCGGCACCGAACCGTTCCCGCCGTCGTTGTGGCTGCCGGCCTTCCGCGGCTTTCAGGTTAGCCCGGTGGAAATTCTCCTGGCCCTGGCCGCGATTACGGTCGTAGGCATTGCGCTGCGCGGCACTTACTTCGGCCTGCGGCTCAAGGCTATTGGTAAAAACGTGCGCGCCGCGTACACCCTGGGCGTCTCCACCGATCGCCACATGCTGCTGGCCTTTGCCATCTGCGGTGCGCTGGCCGGGCTGGCCGGTTGGGTGTTGATCGTCGGCACGAGCGCGCGCCACAATCTGTTTCCGTTGATCTCCGGCGGCTACGGTTTTCTGGCGATCCTGGTCGTGCTCCTCGCCAACCTCAGCGCAGCGTGGTGCGTGCCCATCTCGGTCTTTTTTGCCGCCATTGCCATGGGCAGCCTGCAGCTCGCCTTGCAGCGCCAACTCGACTCCTCCCTCGGCGGTGTCATCCAGGGCTTGCTCGTGCTCTCGGTGCTCATCACGCAGGGGCTGCAAGGCCGGCTCTTGCGCCGCAAACCGTGACGTGGGCCGATTCGGGCGCGTGAACCGTGAAGGCGCCCAGGCCGCCAGCAAATTCGTGGAATTCGAGCCATTCGGGGCGAGGAATCCTTGCTTGAGGCAGGCGGGAAAGGAAAAACGACCGTGGACATCGTGATTCTTTTGGCGTCAGTGTTCGCCGCGGCGCCGCCGATTCTCTTTGCCGTGCTGGGCGAGACCATCACCGAAAAAGCGGGCGTCATCAACCTGTCGCTCGATGGCTCGATCCTGCTGTCGGCCATGACCGCGTTCATCGTCGCGACGACCAGCGGCAGCCTCCTGCTCGGCATGGTCGCGGCCATGCTCGTCGGCGCGCTGGTGGCCGGGGTAATTGCCGTCATCAGCTTGACCCTGCACCAGCCCCAGGTGGCGACCGGCTTCATTCTGACGCTGCTCACCCGCGACCTGGCGTATGTGCTGGGCAACGCGTACACGCGCGTGCCCGGGCCGCAGGTGCAGCACCTGCCCATCCCTGGCCTAGTCAACCTGCCGGTCATCGGCCGCATCCTCTTCGATCAAGACCCGATGGTTTATCTGAGCCTGATCGCGATCTTCCTGGTGTGGTTTTACATGAACAAGACGCAGCCCGGCCTGAAGCTGCAAGGACTGGGCGAACGGCCCGCGGCCGCGTTTGCGCGCGGCGTCAATGTCACGCGCATGCGCTACGTCTACACCCTGGCGGGCGGCGCGCTGGTGGGATTGGGCGGCGCCACGTTTTCCTTGCTGGTCAAGCCGGGTTGGGCGCGGCCCTACGGCATCGAAGGCACCGGCTGGATTGCGCTGGCGATCGTCATCTTCGGCGGCTGGCGGCCCCTGCGCGCGGCCGTCGGCGCGTACGCCTTCGTCGCCCTGCAGACCCTGGCCAACACCTTGCAGAGCGCCATGCCCAACGTGCCCACGCAGCTCTTTCCCACGCTGCCCTTCCCGCTGATGATCCTGACCCTCGTGCTGGTGACGTTGGGCAATGCCGAGTGGCTGCAGCGCAGCCTGGGCCGCCTGCCCGCGGGCCTGCGCCGCGTGCTTGTGCGCAGCCTGCGCGCCCTGCAGACCTCGCCCCCGGCCGCGTTGGGCACGGTGTTCGAGCAGGAGTGAGAAGTACAAAGCGCAGAGTGCAAAATGCAAAGCGAGGAATGAGGAAAGCTGAATGAGGAAGGCTGAATGAGGGAGGCTGAATGAGGAAGGCTGAACGAGGAAGGCTGAACGAGGAAGGCTGAAAGCTGAAAGCTGAAAGCTGAAAGCTGAATGAGGAAGGCTGAACGAGGAAGGCTCTCCGCTCTCAAATCTTCCAATCTGTAATCTTTAATTCTTCATCTCCGCCGCCCACGCGAGGATGGCCTGCGCTTCGTCCCAGGCGGGCTGGCGGCGTAGGGCTTCGGCGGCCCAGGTTTGAGCCTGGCTGCGGTCCCCACGGGCTTTGGCCAGCTCGGCGCGGCGCAGGGCCAGATAAGGCGCAGCGGGTTCTTGGGCCTCGGCGAGGTCGAGCTGACTGGCCGCTTCGTCCAGGCGACCG
>CAZEPA010000393.1:0-4697 GCA_964513955.1 uncultured Anaerolineae bacterium
CGGCAGCCTGCACGTCCCCAAGGCAGTCTTTATTGTGGTGACAGCCGTTACCTCGTTCATTGTGCCGTCGCTGGGCAATTTGGACACCGCTTTCCAGGGCATGAATACCTGGCATTCGTTCCAGTACCTGGCGTTGACCTGGTACATCAACCGGATCCGTGAAGAGAAGGGTGAAATGCACGCCCTGCCCGTGGTCGAGCGCATCTCACGGCCCGGCGCGGCGCGTTCCTACTATCTGCTGATGGTCGGCTTTACCGTTGGCACCGTACTGATTGGCGCGGTCATCTTTGCCATTCTACGCTTTGGTGTGAACATGACAGTCAGCGCGGCGTTCGACCGCTCGTACTATATCTCAGTGCTCTCGTTTCTCTGGATGCACTACTATCACGATCACTTCCTGTTCACCCAACCGCAGGCGATGCTCAATGTCCCGGCGGCCGCCCTGGCCGCCTGACGACAAGAAAACCGGACTCTTGACGAGTCCGGTTTTTTGTTTGGTCCTGACCAGGTCGCCTGCGGCAGTTCGAAATTTGGGCATTCAGGTAACGCTGGATTTCGCGACATTCTGCCGCCCTAACCGTTTCCCTCTATTTCAGCCGTTGTATGCCTTGCACGAATTCCTCCCATGCCTTGCGCGGCTCGCCGTTGTCATAGCGTCGCAGGCCAAGGCTCTCCATGAAGCCGCAAATGGCGTCTGGATCAACGCCTTGTGCTTCCGCGTACGAGAGGCAGGCAGCAGGGGGATAATCGTAAAGCGCGTGGTAAAGCAAGAAAGCCAACTGCCGATCTTGCTGGTAGCCCTTGAGTGCTTGAAACATCTCATGGACAAATGCCGCTTGTTGTACTTCGGACGAGCCGGTCGACGTAGAGGACGCATATCCAATCTCGGTGAATGCAAAGGGTTTGTCGCCAGCCCGTTGAGCCATGAAGTCAATATCGGCTTTGATGTCTGAAACGGGCCGCATTTGCCACGCTTCTGTGCCCGTCCGAGGACGGATGGGGTAATACGTGTAGCAGATGAAATCGCCGAACGGGCTGAGCTGGTCGAGAATCACCGGATACGTGGCCAGAGACTCGAAAGTGATAATCGTAGACACTCTCACTTTCGGCATTCTTTCGTGGATTCGCTCAACAGCTTGTCGGTAGAAGGCGACGAAACCCGCGAGTTCCTCTGGATGCTGCACCAGATAACCATCCACTTCGTTGCCCAACAGGATGTGGGTGAGTCTGCTGCTCGCAGGCTCCGCCGCGATGGCGTCTATCAGAGCCTCAAAACGGCGGATGACTTCAGGGTCAGCAAATGGCCTGGCCTGGATGTCTTGCGGCATGGGCCGCCAGTTCGTGTCAATCATTTTCAAGACGAAGACCACACCCTCAATCTCAGGGTATTGAGGTATCAGCCATGTCAATGGATTGATGAACTTCTCTTGGAGACTCAATGCGCCTGGCGAAGGCTCCAAGTCCGCCCAGTCCGCCGCAAAGCCAAACAGATTCATGCCATTTTCCGTCAAGAGATCCATGGCATCCGTCGTCCCTTTGAGTCCTGGGGCAGAGTCCTTGTACACGAACATGGCCGGTGCAACCAGCAGAGGGGGTATCCGATCTCCGTGGGTTACGGCGACCGCGGCACCAGGGGGTGCAGAGCAGCCTTGAAAAACCAGTACGATCGTTGCAAACAGAACCACTTGAATCTTCATAGTCAACCAGCAAGTATCAGAGCCATGACATCGCGGCGTCTGATGGTTTGTCCCCTTCTTTGCAGTCCTGCTGACTCCGCGCATTATCAACCCCCATGGGTCAAAAGTCAAGGATGCAAATCTCCTCATTGCCTCGACACACAAGGATCATCCCACCGATTGGGATCGGCCTCCCGCACGGCGCCCAGACTGCCCTCGCCACTTTTCCCGATCAAGGGATTTGACAGGCCGGGAAACTTATATTAAAATAAAAACCGATCGTTCGATTTATATTATGAGGAGCAGCGATCAGATGCCCAAAGTAACGGAGGCGCACAGCGCGGCGCGACGGCAGCAGATCATCAACGCCGCTTACCGCTGCTTTGCCCGCAAAGGTTTTCACCAAACCACCATGCGTGACATCTACGCTGAGGCTGACCTCAGCCCCGGCGCCGTGTATCACTATTTCGACAGCAAGGACGCGATCATCCAGGCCAACTTCGAGTTCGACTACGAGCGCAGCCGTGAGCTGCTCGACGCGGCCATTGCCAGCGACGATCCTATGCAGGCGCTGCGCGAGCTGATCGCCTTCTTCTTCCACGGGCTGGATGAAGCCGCCGCGCTGGGCGCTGGCCGGGTGAACGTGCAGGGCTGGGGTGAGGCGCTGGTCAATCCTCCCTTGCTGGCCGCGCGCCGCAGCGTCGTTGAGGCCTACGTCGCCGCTCTGGCGCAAATCGTAAGCAAAGCTCAGGCGGCCGGGCAGATCGCCCCGGCGCTCGATCCGCGCGCGGCCGGCCGCGTGCTGCTCTCCCTCTACTACGGGCTGGAGCTGCAGAAGGCCCTGGACAATGAGGTCGCAGTTGACTCCTATGCAGCGGCTGCCAAATCGTTGCTCCTTGCCGGCGCAGGCCTGACGTGATTGCCTGGCCGGCGCCGTGTGCGTCTATAGTCGTAAGCCGCGGGCGCGGTCAAACGTTTTGTCGGAGGTGACTGATGCAGAAGCAGGCGAATGGGATGAACGGATCACAGTTCAGCAGTGATCGGGCGCGGCTGCGATCCGAGTTGGAGGCGACCCGCCAGGCCTTTCACGCACTGGTTGAGTCGCTGCCTGCCGACCGCTGGCGTCAGCCCAGCCCATCCAGCGCCTGGAGCGTCGGCGAGGTGCTGGTTCACCTGACCTGGGCCATCGAGTACCTGCCCCGTGAGGTGGCGCAGGCGCGCCGCGGCAAGGGCATGTTCAACATGCCCAAGTGGCTGGCTGATCCGCTGAGCTACTGGTACGTGCGCTGGCTGGCGCGCGGCGCCGCCCCAGATGCCATTCGCCGGCGCTACGACGCCGCCATGGATGCCACCCTACGGTCACTCGACGCCATCGGCGAGGACGATTGGACGCAGGGGGCGGACTTCTATGGCGAGGGCTTTCACACGGTTGCGGATCTTTTTGGCGAGCCAGCAAAACACCTGGCCGAGCATACCACTGGGTGGTCGCAGCGTTAGGAAATCACAGGAGGAACCATGTTCAAACGAATCCTCAAATGGGCCGGCATCGGCGCCCTGGTCCTTGTTATCGTACTGCTAGGCGCCGTCGGCGTGCTGTACCTGCGTGGGCAATCCCGCTTCAACCAGACTTATGTCGTGCCGGATGACGCCGTGGCAATCTCCCACGACGCCGCATCGCTCGCGCGCGGCCAGCATCTGGCCGCCATGCTTTGCTCGGGCTGCCACGGCGCGAACCTGGCTGGTACGGATTTTTTCAACGATCCCAGTCTGGGCGTGATCCACGCCAGCAACCTGACCAGCGGTCAGGGCGGCATCGGCGCAGCCTACACAGACGCCGATTTCGTGCGTATCCTGCGCCATGGCGTACGCCCCAACGGAACTTCGGTCTTCGTCATGCCGGCCAAAGATTTTCACTACCTGAGCGACGCAGACCTGGGCAGCCTCATCGCCTACCTGCGCAGCGCGCCGCCCGTCGAACAGGCATGGGGCCCCAAGCATTTTACGCTCTTGGGCAACGTGCTGATCGGGGTGGGCGTGTTCGACAACCTCATGATGGCCGAGCAAATTGACCACACCGGGCCGCGGCCGGCCGCGCCCGCGATCGGCGTGACCCCTGAGTACGGCGCTTACCTGGCGCAGCTCAACGGCTGCCGTCAGTGTCACGGCCAGCAGCTCTCCGGCGGCAAAGTGGATGACCCGACGATCAACATGCTCGGCCCGAACTTGACGCCCGGCGGCGAGCTGGCAACGTGGAGCGAGGCCGATTTTGCCCAGGCCCTGCGCACGGGCGTCACGCCGGCC
This sequence comes from uncultured Anaerolineae bacterium, assembly GCA_964513955.1. Taxonomy (GTDB): domain Bacteria; phylum Chloroflexota; class Anaerolineae; order SSC4; family Amarolineaceae; genus Amarolinea. The sequence continues at coordinate 3,978 of CAZEPA010000393.1, forward strand.
GGCCGCCCCCTGAGCGAGGTCATGCCCTGGAAGCTCTACGGCAGCCAGATGAGCGATGACGAGCTTCGGGCCGTCTACCGCTACCTGCAATCGCTGCCCTCATTGGCAACAACCACGCAGTAGCAAACAGATGCGCGAGGGAAGAATGACATGGGTGGAATCAGAGCGATCGCCAGGAAACAGTTTTACGAGGTCACATACCGTCGCTTTCGGGCGCCCTGGGACATCGGCGCGCGCAAGGAGCTGGTGGCGTTAGTAGAGGGCGGGCGCATCCGGCCGGGGCGCGCCATTGATCTGGGCTGCGGCGCTGGCGCCAACGCCATTTATCTTGCCCAGCGCGGCTTCGACGTGACCGGCGTGGACTACGCCGCGGCGGCCATAGACAAGGCCCGCGCCCGCGCTCACGCGGCCAACACGCCGGTCAACTTTGCCGTGGATGATCTGACCAATCTGCGCCGGGTCTCCGGCGCGTTCGACTTTCTGCTAGACTACGGTACGCTGGATGATCTGGACCTGCCGCAGCGCGACGCCTACCTGCGCAGCCTGCTGCCGCTCACCCGCCCGGGCAGCCAGTTCCTGCTCTGGGGCTTCGAGTATCCGGTGCGCTGGTGGGAGCGGTTCATGCCATTCTACGATGGCCCCTTCTACGCCGGCGAGGTCGTCCAGCGCTTTGGCCCCTACTTTGAGATCGAAAGGATCGCGGGCGAGATTGACTTTTCC
>CAZEPA010000394.1:0-4659 GCA_964513955.1 uncultured Anaerolineae bacterium
CGGCCTGAGAGTTGATGCGTTCGACGGCGGTGCGCTGCTTGTAGATGTCCTTGTAAGCCTGGCTCTCGCGGTCGAGGGTGTAGCGCAAGCGGGCGCCGATGCTCGTAGGCATCGCGGCCGTGCAGCCTTTTTTAGCCCAGTTCTTGTGCTGGATAGGGCAGGTTTCAGCGGTTGGCTGAGGATAGAGAAGGGGACAGACATACTTGCCGCGTTCGTGTTCGATGATCGAGATGGTACGATCACGATAGTCGAATTTCAGCGGCATCGCTTTGAGCCGACACCGGCGCCCGGATTGCAGTTTCGGGACCGCCCACGTTGAACGCTAACTACTGGAGAAACCAGGTATTCTTGACGCTCTCCCTGGCTCCATATGCCCGCGAACGCGTGGCTCTCATACCCCGAGAGTTGATATCGTCAGGCCGGCAAATCTAAGCGTTCGTCAATCCAATCGCGCAGCAAGGCGCTGATTGTTTTCTTCGCGGCGATGGCTTCGGCGCGCAAGATATCTTTGGTCAGCGCGTCCAGATGAATCGTGGCCGTATCGTCTGGCTTGCGCGCGGCGGAAAAATAGACCGGCTCAAAATAATCGGCGGGGTACAGATAATCTTCGCCTTCATTGTCAATGATCCGCAATTCACCCAGCCGTCGTTCATCCTCGGTTGGCGGCAAGGCTTTGTACACGCGTCCCACCGTAAGGCTGGCCAGTGCCTCATCGCGTAACGGTTGACCATGAAAGTGAATATAGGTCTTGTTCTTCATACAACGTACGTATTTCATGCCACTCTCCGAATTTTGCGCTTATCCTTCTCGTCTCGCCGTCCGATACCGGTTGATTCAAACCAATGCAGCTCAACCTCCCAGATTTCACCGTTGGCATACTCAACGAGTGCGATTCCTTTAAGCTTACGCCAGTAAACTCTACGCCCCTGGGCATACGTGCGATTGAGGACATGGCGGATTTCTACGCCGTTTCCCTTGGCAATAAGCTGAACATTGACGACGTCACTGATGACCTCAAATTTCATGCTATGCCCAATCGTGGTTGTGTGGGTTGCTGCTGGTTATCGAAACAGAGCGGAGACCATTATACCAACGGGCGGCGAAAGGATCAAGTCATCCGCAATCCGGGAGAACTTCTCGCATTAGGTCCTCCTTTTGACTCCGGGGCCGGTAATTGGGGTGAGTTAATGCCTGACCACCTCGTGGGAATTGTGGTCTCGGCGGGCCATACCCTTGCCCCGGGCCGCTGTGTGGACTATAATCGGGCTGTGATTTACGACAGCCTGGTGGGGTCAATCCTAGAAGTGCGCAATGACCACGATGAAGTTCAAACAGCCAACGCTCAACATCGGCTAGACTCTCTGTCACCCTGGCGCGTGGAGGACAACGATGAAAATAAGACATCATTTCTTGTTAGCCTGGCTGGCTGCCTGCGCGCTGCTCCTGCTGAGCGCCTGCCGCGGGCCGACGCCCATGCAGTAACTGGAATGGAAACGCAAGCGGATGTTGGAGCAATGGACAGTTTAGCGGTCTGCCCAGCTGCGGCTATTGTGCGAACACGGGGATATGCGCGTGCGGAGGAGCCTGTCCGCCGCCCGGCGGGACACCAGTTCCTACGCAACCTCCGGCTGCAGCATGCGCCGGCACTTGTTTGAAAAGTAATCCCTATGATCCGGACGATGTGTGGCACGGCGGCCCGTACGGTTTCAGTCAATGCGATGCGGTTTATCGGGCAGGACATTATCAATGGTGGCCTGGCGGGACAAGCGGAGCCGCGGGAACTGCAGGAGATGATGTTCAAGGTTGTACCTAGCGTGGCAGGCAGCGGTGAGGTCGAAGCCAGGGAGACGGGCTGGCGTCTGCGGCTGCCGCCAACCACCAGCAACATCTACAGCAACGCTCAGCTGGACGATTACCAGGGACGGGCGCGGCGCGCCTTCCCCTGGCGGCCGCCCGTGACGCTGACGATACGCGCGCGCTTTTCGCATGACGCGGCCGAGCTGCGCGGCACGGCCGGCTTTGGCTTTTGGAACAGCCCCTATCCCACAGCCGGCGCGCGCCTGCCCGCGCGGCCGCGCGCAGTCTGGTTCTTCTTTGCCTCGCCGCCGTCGGACATGCCCCTGGCGGCCGGCGTACCCGGCCACGGCTGGAAAGCCGCTGTGATGGATGCGCAGCGTCCGTTGTTTTGGGCGCTGGCGCCGACCGCGCCGGTCGGGTTTCTGCTGATGCGTTTCCCGCGCCTTTACCGCGCGCTGTGGCCGCTCGGCCAACGTGCGCTGGGGGTCGCCGAAGCCGAGGCGCGGGTCAGCCTGACGGACTGGCACACGTATACCATGGATTGGGGCGTCCGCCAGACTCGTTTCCTGGTAGACGACATTGAGATTCTGCGCACCGACCGCTCGCCGCGGGGGCCGCTCGGCCTGGTCATCTGGCTCGACAACCAATACGCCATCGTGACGCCGCAGGGACGCTTTGGCGGCGGGCTGCTGGCGACGCAGACCGAGCAGCGGCTCGAAATCGAGATCAGTGAGCGCGGCTAACCGGCACATCGGCCAGCTCGGCGTAGATGCGCAGCGCGCCCTCCTCCAGGCTCCAAATCTGCGTCGCAAACTGCTCGATGAAGTAGCGGTCATGCGCAATCGCCAACACCGTGCCGTTGAACGCGGTCAGCGCCTGCTCGAAGCGGCTGCGCGATGGAATGTCCAGGTGATTGATCGGCTCATCCAGGAGCAGAAAGTTGCAGCCCATCGCCACCAGGCGCGCCAGGGCCAGGCGCGCGCGTTCGCCAAAACTTAACAGGCCTACCGGCGTGAAGACGGCGTCGCCCGCAAAGAGAAAGTAGTGCAGGAAACTGCGTACCTCGGTCTCGTTCATCGCGGCCACGCCGCGCACCGTTTCCAGGGGTGTGCTGGCCAGATCGAGCAGTTCCTGTTCCTGAGCAAAGTAGCCCAGGCGCACACCGGCGCCCAAACGCACACGTCCGGCGCTGGGCATCAATTGGCCGGCGATGAGGCGCGCCAGGGTGGTCTTGCCGCTGCCGTTCGCTCCAATCAACGCCACGCGCTCGCCCGCGCGCAGGGTCAGATTGACGTCATGAAAGAGCTCGCGCGGGCCAAAACGCTGCGCCAGATTCTCCAGCACCAATACCTCGCGCCCGCTCCCCGGCGCCGCGCCAAAATCGAGCTTCATCTGCCAGGTCAACGACGGCTTGTCTATGCGCTCTTCCGATGCCAGCAGGCGCTCCAGTCGTTTACGCTGCACTGTCATGCGGCGGGCGATGCCCAGCGCAATTTTGCGTGTCGCAAAATCAATGGTCCCCTGCTCGATGTGGCGCGCGTACGATTCCTTATCCGCAATCGTCGCGGTCATGCGTTGAATGAATTCCTGCTGTTCTTTGTACGCCGCCAGGCGCTTTGCCTGTGCGTTCTCTTTGGTCTCCACGTAGTCCGAATAGGCGCCGGGGTAAATGGTCAGGCGGTGCGTCTGCTGATCAATCTCCAGAATCGTGTTCACTGTGTTGTCGAGGAAGGCGCGATCGTGCGAGACAACGATCACCGCGCCGTCATAGCCGCGCACGAACTGCTCGAGCCATTGCAGCGCGCCAATGTCGAGATGATTGGTCGGCTCATCCAGCAGGAGCAGATCGGGATAGGTGAGCAAGAGGCGCGCCAGGCCCAGGCGCGTCTTCTGGCCGCCGCTGAGGATGTGCACGGGCGTGGTTGGATCGAGCGGCCGCAGGCCCAGGCCATCCAGAATGGCATTGATGCGCGCCTCGATGCCGTAGCCGCCCAGGCGCTCGAAATCGGCCAGGGCCTGGTCATAAGAGGCCAGAATGGCATCCAGCTCCGGCCCGATCGCCTGGCCCATGGCCGCGGCCAGGCGTTGTACGCGCTGCTCCGCCGCGCTGAGCGCAGCGACGGCCTGCTTGACCACCGCACCCACGGTTGCGTCAGGCGCATAGTCCAGCGCCTGCGCCAGGTAGCCCAGACGGATGTTGCCTGGCCCCAGGCGCACACTGCCGCGATCTGGCGGCTCCTGGCCCAGGATAATGCGCAGCAGCGTGGTCTTGCCGCAGCCGTTCGGACCGATTAGCCCGGCGCGCTCGCCGCGGTTGATCGCGAACGAAATCCCCTCGAGGATCACCTCGCCGGCAAACGTTTTGCCGATATTACTGACTTGAAGCATACAGTCCCCCTCGTGTGGGTGGATGAATGCCCACGGTGCGTGGACCGGCTCAACGGTCTCCGCCTTTGGTTCCGGTGAAGGGCCCACGCGTGGCCAGCCCCGCCGCCGCAAACAAAAAAACCGTGGGCATGCAGCGCGCCCACGGTTTCGAAAAGCAAATAAGATAAAACGGTCAGAACAAAATCTGAATCAATGCGCTACATACCACAAGCTGGCGACTCTGATTCAGATCTGTCATCGTACAATCCTCCGTTAACCTGGCAGTATTTTAGCGCGATTGCATCAGCGCGTCAATTCTGTACTCTTGATGCACAATTCTGAAGGCCGGGTACAGAATTTTGCAGGATTAACAGGATGCTTCTCTGTCCATCCAGAGATGACTGCAACGGATCACGGGGTTTTGGCTGGCTGTGAAGCTTGAGAATTCTGTCAATTGGGCAGCGGCGTTAGCGGCTCAGCAAGCAGAAATCGGCC
>CAZEPA010000395.1:0-4637 GCA_964513955.1 uncultured Anaerolineae bacterium
CAAGAATAGAATCGGTGACACCTCTGCAAGAAAAACGCTTACTGGTCATTTTTGTCAATGGCATCCGAAAGGTTTATCTACTGCGCCAGCGGCAGTCCGCGCATCGCCCACAGGCTGACGCCGCCCAGGATGTTATAGACGGTTTTGAACTCCTTTTGCAGCAGAAGCGCGGCCGCGGACTGACTACGGCTGCCGCTGGCGCAAATCACAGCCACTGGCCGCGCCGGGTCCAGTTCGCTGACGCGGCCGGCCAGTTGACCGAGTGGGATCAGGAGCGCTCCGGGAACGTGTCCCTGCGCAAATTCCCACGGCTCGCGCACGTCCACCACCTGCGGGCGCTCGCCGTTGCCGCTGTCCAGCAGTTTCTTGAGTTCAACCGGTTGGAGGTCGCGCACATCGCCGCTGCGCAGCGGTAGCCCCATGCCGCGCCAAGTTTCCAGGCTCTCGGCCAGATAGCCAACGACGTTGTCGTAGCCCACGCGCGCCAGGCTGAGAACGACGCGCCGGTAATCGGCCGCGTCCGCCAGCAGCAGTACGATCGGGGCATCGGGCGGGAGAACGAAACCAACCCGATTGCTCAACTGGTCGTCCGCTTCCAGATGCACCGCGCCAGGTATGTGCGCCTGTACAAAGGCTGCGCGTGAACGAGTGTCGAGTAGGGCCGCGCCGCGGCGAAAATACGGCAGCGCCTGCTGAATCAAGAGCGGCCGCGGGCTGATCTCGCCTAGGGGCGCAGGGCCCTCACGGTTGATAGATTTGATGCGGGCGTGATTGCCGGGCTGCTCCGGCAGGTCGTGTGTGGCGTAGTCCACAAAGTCGGCCTGTGTGCGCGCAGCAAGCGCAGGATTGAAACGCCGCTCATAGCCAATCGTCGAGCTGCGCACGGAGCCGATGGCGCGGCCGCATAAAGATCCAGCGCCGTGCCCCGGATAGACCATGACCCCATCGTCCAGCGTGAGCAGATTGTCAAACAGGCTGCTAAACAGCTCGCCTGCTAACCCCCGCGCCGCCGCCGCGCCGACCAAGTCAGGACGACCCACATCGCCCACAAAAAGGGTGTCGCCGGTCAGCACCATCCAGGGGTCGGGCGCGCGCGTGGTGTCAGTCACGGCCAGGCTGATGCTATCCGGCGTGTGGCCCGGCGTGTGACGCACGGTCAGACGCACATTGCCCATGGCGATCACGTCGCCATCGCGCAGAGGTTGATGGGCAAAACGCGCGCCGCTGGCCGCGTGCAGGTAGATCGCAGCGCCGGTCTGCTCGGCCAGGTCTGCGTTGCCCGACACGTGATCGGCGTGCAGGTGCGTTTCGATAATATGCGTAATCGTCAGCCCGCGCGCCCGCGCCGCTTCCAGGTATTTCTGCACGTCGCGGTCTGGATCAACGACAGCCGCCACGCCTTGACCTTGGCAACCAATCAGATACGACGCACAACCAAGCCCATCTATAAAAAATTGCTGGATAAACATCACCGTCTGCTCCTTTTGACTCTTATACTTTCGGCACATTATCAAACAAAAGAAAAACCGCCAACACGATGACGAAGCCGCCAAAGAGGCGGCGCAGATACACTGCGGGCAGGCGGCCGGCCAGGCGCGCGCCGGTGAATGCGCCCACCAATCCCGCGGCGGCGAAAACCGTCGTGAGCGACAGCAGCGCGCTCGGGTCAGAAACGCCGGCGCTGAGATGCCCCAGAAAGCCGGCCAGGCTGTTCATGGCAATGACGAGCAGCGAGGTGCCGACCGCCTGCGCCATCGGCAGCCCGACCAGGATCACGAGCGCGGGCACGATCAAGAAGCCGCCGCCGACGCCCAGGATGCCGGTCAATACACCCACACCTGCGCCTCCGGCGATGACCGTCAGCCAGCCGCGGGGCGTCGCGGCGTCTGCCCGCTGGCCGCGCGGCGCCAACATCAGCCCGCCGATGATCAGCATCAGCAGGGCAAATGCCACGAGGAGGAGCGCAGGACTAAAATGTTTGGAAAGGCCCGCAGCCAGGAAGGATGCGGCCATGCCAGCGCCGCCGAAGAGCAGGGCCACGCGCCAGTTGAGCGTACCCTGCGCGCGGTGAAACAGCGCCGCCAGCGCGCTGGTCGCCCCCACGATGGCCAATGAGGTGGTGATGGCGACCTGGGGCGTTTGGCCAACCAGGTAAACCAGCGCCGGCACGGTCAAGATAGAGCCGCCGCCGCCCAACAGGCCGAGCGAAAGGCCAATCACGAAGCCGAGCGCCAGGTCGAGCGGCAGGCTATTCACTTGGCTGCGCCCTTCTTCAGCGGCAGACCAGCCTGTTCCCAGGCGATCATGCCGCCGCTCAGGTTGACCGCCTTGAAACCCTGGGCTGAGAGCTGCTGCACGGCGCTGCGGCTGCGGTTGCCAGAGCGGCAGACGCACAGGATTTCGCGTTCGCGCGGCAGCTCCTTGAGGCGCTGGCTTAATTCGCCCAGCGGGATCAGCATGGCGCCGGCAATATGACCGAGCTTGTACTCATCGGGCTGGCGCACATCGAGAATGAAGGGGGCCGGCTGCGTGCGCAAACGCTGACCCGCCTCGCTGGCGCTCATCGCCGTGATCGAAGCGCCGCCCAAGAATCGCCTGAAAAAATCCATCGTGTTGTCGTCCCTCACCTACTTGCTGGATTGCTGCACACGCCTGTTTTGGATGAAAGAACAGCCAAAAGGTTACACATCCCCTTGCGCAGGCTGGCTCGACGAGGCATCGCCGGGCAAGTTGGTGACGTTCTGGAAGGTGAAGGCTCCTTACGCGGCGGGCCTGTACAAGGTTGTGGCGCGGCGGCCAACCCTCGCAGGGGTCTGTGGACATCACAGCGTTGGCGTGCAGCGACGGTGCGTGTCTCTGAGTGCGTCATCTCATCGCAGCCCTGCGCGGGGGCGTCGCACGTCGGGTTGTGGCGCGGCGACCAACCCGCGCAGGGGTCTGTGGACATCACAACGTTGGCGTGCGGCGACGGTGCGCGCCTCTGAGTGCGTCATCTCATCGCAGCCCTGCGAGGGGGCGTCACACGTCGTAGTAGAGCGCAATTTCGGCCGGGTGCGGGCGGTTGCGCACGCCGTAGTATTCGTCATACTTCGCCTTCGCCCAGTCGGCGATCAGGCCGGCGTCAAAAACGTCATTTTGCAGCAGAAATTCATGATCGCGTTCCAGCGCGTCGAGCGCCTCGCGCAGCGACGCAGGCAGCGGCTTGATCGCCTTACGCTGCTCTTCACTCCAGGTGAAGATATTCTGGTCAATCGGGCCGAAGCCAAGCGCATGCGGGTCCATCTGTTGGCGGATGCCGTCCAGCCCCGCCATCAACTGCACAGCCAGGGCCAGGTAGACGTTGCCGGTGGCGTCCGGCGGGCGGAACTCGAAGCGCGCGGTGTCTGGCTGATCCGCGTACTTGGGCACGCGGATGGCCGCACTGCGATTGCCCAGGCTGAAGAAGGCATTCACGGGCGCCTCGAAGCCCGGCACCAGGCGGCGGTAGGAGTTGGTGGAGGGATTGGTGAAAGCGAGAACGGCCGGGCCATGATGCAGCAGGCCGCCAATGTACCACAGCGCGGTTTGGCTGAGTTTGCCATAGCCGGCCGCGTCGTAGAAGACATTTTGCCCCTGCTTGAACAGGTGCTGATGAAAGTGCATACCGTTGCCGGCCTCGCCGTACAGCGGCTTGGGCATGAAGGTAGCTGTCTGTTCGTGCCGGTGCGCCACCATCTTGGTAACGTACTTGACGATCTGCGTGGCATCGCCGCTGCGCACCAGGCCCATCATTGGCGTTTCGATCTCGCACTGGCCTGGCCCGCCCACCTCGTGGTGGTGATACTTGACCTCGATGCCCATCTCCTCCAGTTCCATGACCATTTCGCTGCGCAGGTTAAAGAGCTGATCTTTGGGCGGGATGACATGATAGCCCCCGTGGAGCGGGATCAAGTGCCCATGCCCGCCGCGGCCGCTCTGCCAGGCAGCCTCTTTGCTTTCCACGCGGTAAGAGGCGGCGTTGACGTCATTTTCAAACGCCACGCTGTCGAAGACGTAGAACTCATACTCCGGTCCCCAACGGCTCTCGTCCGCGATGCCCCACGCGCGCATCGTCGCTTCGGCGCGAATGGCGATGTTCCGTGGATCGCGACTGAAGGGCAGTTTGGTGTCGGCCTCGAACGCGGTGCAGATGAAGCTGAGGGTGGGAACATCCCAGAAGGGGTCCACGAAGGCCGTGGTCAGGTCGGGGATCAAGACCATGTCGCCGGACTTGACCGAACGCAGGCCAACCGACGAGCCATCGAAGCCGACGCCGTCACGCATCAGCTGCTCGGTGAACTGGCTTTCCGGCACGGTGACATGGTGCCACCGCCCGGCCAGGTCGGTAAACTTGAGATCAATCATGGCGAACTGCTGTTTGCGCACAAAGGCTTGCGCCTCGGCAAAGGTGGTAAACATCGTCGTTTCCTCCTCGGACAAAGATGATGGCTGACGTTTTTGCAGGCTGCCGTATTATCCTAGCCTGTGTTCGCACAACCGGCAAGGGTATACATCATATAATCCGCCGCGAAAAAACCAGCGCCCATGCAGCACATTGGGCGTGCAGCGCCGGGCCAGGCCGCGCCGCAAATCGGGCGATCAAGATCGCGCAGCAACCG
>CAZEPA010000396.1:0-4632 GCA_964513955.1 uncultured Anaerolineae bacterium
GCATCAACTACTACGATCGCACCGTCCTGCGCAGCCGGCGCGTGGCTGAGGCTGACAACCTGCCGCCCACCGTCGTCCCTGCGCCGCGTGATCTCGATCACTGGACGGAGATGGGCTGGGAGATCTACCCCGACGGCTTGTTCAAGACTTTGGGCCGACTTGCTTTTGATTATCAGACGCCCAAGCTCTACATCACCGAAAATGGCGCCAGTTACGCGGATGGGCCAGGCCCCGACGGCCGCGTGCGCGATGGCCGGCGCATCGCCTACCTGCGTCAGCATTTGGCCGCGGCCTGGCGCGCCATCCAGATTGGCGTTCCCCTGGCCGGCTACTTCGCCTGGTCGCTGATGGACAACTTCGAATGGGCGCACGGATATGCTCAGCGCTTTGGCATCACCTGGGTCAACTACGAAACCCAGGAGCGCATCATTAAGGACAGCGGCCGTTGGTACGGCGAGGCAGCCGTGAACGGCGGTTTCGCCCCAGGTTAATATGGAATACCGACAGCTAGGGCGCACGGGACTGCGCGTGTCAGCGATTGGATTTGGCGCGTGGGCGATTGGCGGCGCCGCGTTTGGCAATTCCTACGGGCCAACCGATGACGCCGTGTCCAACGCAGCGATCCGGCGCGCCCTGGAGTTGGGCTGCACTTTTTTTGACACGGCCGATGTCTACGGTCATGGTCACAGCGAGGAACTGCTCGGCGCGGCGCTGGTCGCGGCGCGTGCGCGCGACCAGGTCGTCCTTGCCACCAAGGCCGGCGCCAATTTCTACAACCGCGAGGTGGAACCTGCCCTGACTCCGCGCCTGGCCGCCTATCTGGGGCGCTCGTTGCGCGATTATGCGGCGGACGCCGTGCTGCCGGTGACCCACAGCGTTAACTTCAGCCCTGCCTACCTGCGCTTTGCCTGTGAGCAAAGCCTGCGCCGGCTGCGCACCGATGTCATTGACCTCTACCAGCTGCACAATCCAAGCCTGGCATTGATCGAACAGGGCGAGGTGTGGCAGGCGCTGGATGAGCTGAAACAGGCCGGCAAAATTCGTTTCTACGGCGTGTCCATTCATCAGCCGGTGGAGGGCATCGCGGCCATGGCTAGCGGCAAGCCGGATGCGATCCAGGTGGTGTACAACTTGTTCGATCAAGCGGCCGCCGCGCAGTTGTTTCCATTGGCCCAGGCCGCGCACGTGGCGATTATTGCCCGTGAACCGCTGGCGAACGGTTTCCTGACCGGAAAATACCAGCCCGGTGCGTCTTTTGCGCCGGGAGACCTGCGCGGCGCCTGGCCGGCCGACTACGTCGCGAGCCGCGTCCGCGCCGCGCAGGCTTTGGCCGCGGCGATGGCGCGGCCAGGCGTTTCTCTGGCGCAGGCAGCGATCCGCTTTGTGCTCGATCAGCCGGCCGTCAGCACGGTTATCCCCGGCGCCAAGACCACTGCCCACGTTGAGCAAAATCTGGCGGCCGTTGATCTGGCGCCGTCAGCTTTGTCCCGCCACGTTGCGAAATCTTAACCTCCTGGCAATCAGGCCAAAAGAGACATCCGCTATAACGGAAACGTGTGCCGAGGCACACTGTGATCTTGAACGTAGAGGGATTTGTGGCATGACAACGAAACGTGTGATTACCGTGAGCGCCATCGCGGCCGCTCTCGTTCTCTTACTGGGCGTCGGGGCGGTTGTGGGCGGCGGTCTGTTAGCTCGAGCCGTCAGCGCCGGCTCGTTGGCCCCCCTTGCGCAGATTCGTGAAACCGCCGGCAACCTGGTGCAGGCGTTGGCGGGCCGCGGCGGCGCGCGAACAGCTTCGGCAGCCATCGCATCCACGCCCGCGGTTGAGGAAGGTATTCTGGTCGCGCACGTCGTAGCCGACAGCCCGGCCGCGCAGGCCGGTCTGCGCCGCGGCGATATCATCATCAAGGTAGGCGACAAAGCGGTCAATCAACTCTCTGAGCTTACTGCGAGTCTCGCGGCTCTCAAGGCCGGCGATTCATTGACCCTGACCATTCAACGAGGCGACGCCGAGCGCACGCTGACCGTGACCGTGGGCGAGCGCAGCCAGCAGGCCTACCTGGGGATTGTACCTTGCGCGGATGGTCAGACGACCATGCCAGCGGCCACCAACGGCGTATTCGTGGTCGAGGTGGAGAAGGACAGCGCCGCGCAGAAAGCCGGCCTGCAGAGCGGCGACCAGATCATCAGCGTGGACGGGCAGGCGCTTGACGCCGATCACAGCCTGAGTGACCTGATTGGTGCGCACAAGCCGGGCGACAACGTGAGCCTGGAAGTCCAGCGGGCCGCCAGCAGCGAGGCCGTAACCCTGCAAGCGACCCTGGGCGAAAATCCGCAGAAGGCCGGGACTGGTTATCTGGGCGTGCGCGTCACCGGTCAGCGCTTCCATGCGCCGACCGATGGACAGCCACAAATGCCGTTCTTTGGCCGGCCTAATGGCGATGACGGCTCTTTGGCGCCGAACACGCTCCCCGATGGCGTAAATCAGGGTGCGCTGGTGTTGAATGTGGTGGCCGATAGCCCGGCCGCGCAGGCTGGCGTACAGCCCGGCGACGTCATCAAGGCAGTCAACGATCAGGAAGTCAGCGCGACCACGACCCTGCCGCAGGCGCTGGCTCACTTCAAGCCGGGCGACAAGGTTACGCTGACGGTGGCGCGCACCGGTGAAACGGACGATCTGAAACTGACCGCCACCCTGGGCGAAAACCCCAACCAGGCCGGTAAGGCTTACCTGGGCGTACGGGCCGCGCTCGTCCAACGCCGTGATAGCTCAGGCAATCAGGATTTCCAGTTTGACTTCCCTGGCCTGCCGTTCGGCCCCAACATTCCTTCGCCGGCAATGCCAGATCCATCGCCAAGCACACCAGGCACAAGCCTGTAGTGACGAACGCAGATCCAAAGGGCCAGGCCCGACGCCTGGCCCGATATCCCATGTGAAGAGAAGGCAAGGCGCAACGTGCGGAAAGCAAGATTTGGCATTCAAAGCATCTTCGCCGTGAATCGGCCGCATTCAGCATTCAAGACGCTTTCGCAGCAAATCGGGAATATACAGCATTCCATCCGTTGGCGCCTGGTGGTTAGCTACGTTTTTCTGACCTTGCTGACCATTGGGGTCGTCGGGCTGCTGGCGCTGACGCTGGTGCAGCGGTATGCCAGCCAGCAGGAAGAGGCGTACCTGGCGGCCAATGCCAGTGTGGTGGCGCGCCGCGCCGCGCCGTATGTCTGGCCGCAAGTGCGTGACCATGAGTTGAGCGATCTGGCGCGTACGTCTGCCTTCTGGAGCGATGTGCAAGTGCGCATCCTGGACACGCAGGGTCAGGTGCTGGCCGATTCGAACAGCAGCAGCCAGGCCGCAGCGGGCTATTGGATCATGCCCTCGGACGATCCTGAGTTCAGCGTGCAGGAAGGCCCAGGCGGCACGATCATCCTGACGTTCCGCAACGGCCTGCCGGCACTCTTCTTGCTGGCAGCCGACCCGACGCATCCCGGTTCCTGGCCGGCTGGCTCCGATCCGACCTACTTGCGGCGCATGGAAGGTCAGTGGGGCGGCCGCTTCGTGCTCGACCCACAGGATGCGCAGACCTCGCCCGCCACCGCGAGCAGCGGGCAAAGCGTCTCTCGTTCAGCGCGCACCATTCGCGTGCCAATCCAAGGGTCGCAGGCGGTGGCCGGCTACGTCGAGTTAAGCAATGGGCCAGATTTTGGCGCGGATGTGTTGCCCACCACCCGACGCGCCTTTGGGCTGGCAGCCGTCGGCGCGACGCTGCTGGCAGCCGTCGTGGGGATGGTCGTCAGCCGGGGGTTGACCGCGCCGGTGCATAATCTGACGGTCGCGGCAGAGCAGATGAGCGGCGGCAACTTTTCGGCGCGTGCCCCCGTACAGGGCCGCGACGAGATCGGTCTCCTGGCGCGGCAGTTCAATCAGATGGCGGCTGCGCTGCAAACGAGCTTTGCCGCGCTGGAGGCGGAACGGGACGCGCTGCGGCGTTTCATCGCGGATGCTTCGCACGAACTGCGCACACCGATCACCGCGCTCAAGACCTTCAACGAACTGCTGCAAGGGCCGGCTGCATCGGATCCACCGGCGCAGGCTGAATTTCTGGCCGAAAGCCGCACGCAGTTGGCGCGGCTGGAATGGATCACGGCCAATCTGCTCGACCTGTCGCGACTGGATGCAGGCTTAGTCAAGCTCGACCTTTCCGGCCACGATGTAGGCGATCTGCTTGATGCGGCTGCTGCGCCTTTTCGCGTTCAGGCGCAGGAAAAAGAGATCACCCTGGCCGTGCGCGCGCCCATCGCGCGGCTTTCGCTCGACTGCGATGTCGCGCGCATGGAAATGGTTCTGGCTAATCTGCTCGACAATGCGCTCAAGTTTACGCCCGAGCATGGTCGGGTGACGCTAGGAGCCGAGCCGGTCGGCGATTCGGTTCATCTTTGGGTGGAGGATAGCGGCCCTGGCATCAGCGCCGACGATTTGCCGCATATCTTCGAGCGCTTCTATCGCGGCCATACCAGCGCCCGCGGCAGCGGGCTGGGCCTGGCCATCGCCCAAAGCATCACCGCCGCGCATGGCGGCAAGATCATCGCTGAAAGCCAGCCGGGCCAGGGCAGCCGCTTTACGGTTGCGCT
>CAZEPA010000397.1:0-4619 GCA_964513955.1 uncultured Anaerolineae bacterium
CGTTGGCCTTCTTCAGTCGTTCCACTTTCTTCAACGGATTATCAAACCACATAGACTGTCTCCCATCCATGATCCCACGGCGACCGGATCGCCCATCACACAGGCATCCGTCGGCATAGTCCAGGTTCAAACGCGTTCGTTACATTGTGTATATGCTTTGACTAAGCGCGCGTGTGCCCGGTCACTGGTTCTACGTCTGAAGGGGAAAGAATCGGAGTATCGCGCAAGTACCTTCACGGACAGCGCCCCATTGTGACTAGGGCGTTATGATGATCTTGCCTTTCTTGAGCCAACCAATTACAATATTTGCAACCACATGTCAGTCGCCCCATCCCTTCCAATGCTGGCTCCTTGGTTTCCCGGATCATGGGGCGTCGGTAACTGCATGGCTTTCCATTTTTTGCGCAGCACAATTGATGTCATGGAGGAGGAAACGATGCGAGGTTATCTGATGGTAGTTGTGTTTTTGATGATCAGTTTGGTCGCGCCCATGCTGCCGGCCAAAGCGCAAGAAGATACGCCAGCTTCTTCTGATCCGGCGCCCACCCTCGCGCCCGGAGATGATGCTGGCTATCATTGGGCTGCTACGTGGGGTGACGCAGCGCCCGTTGGCGTATTTTATCGCCCAGAGGCCATCGCCGCCGATGCGGACGGAAACATTTACGTGGCTGATACAGGCAGTCATCGCGTTCAGGTGTTCAGGGCTGACGGCACTTTTGTACGAGCGTTTGGCCGTCTGGGTAATGGGAATGGCGAATTCTATCGCCCACTGGGGATTGCCGTCAGTGGAGACCGCGTCTATGTGGCGGATTATCACAATAGTCGCGGTCAAGTATTTACCCGATCAGGCACCTTTGTACGTAGTGTGGGACGCCCAGGTAGGTTCGACGACGACTCGCTTTTTGAGCCAGCAGCCATTGGAGTCTCGCCTACCGGACGGACCTATCTTCTCGATCTAGGGCGCGGCCGCGTGACGCGCTTCAGCCCGACTGGCACCTTTGAAGCGTACCACGAACTAGATTACCCCGGAGACCTGACGCTTGCTGTCGGGGCAGCCGGTGAGTTCTACTACCCATTTCAATTTGGTGGGGTGAATCGAGTTGCCCTGGATGGCACCCTTACTAAAATCGGCAGTGAAACTGGGCAGCCAGGCTACGTCGAGAAACCAGGAGACCTAGCCTGCGCGCCGGACGGCAGCCTCTGGGTGCATGACCTGAAAACAGAGCGGGTCTTTCATTACAGCACGACGGGCGTCTTCCTGGACAGTTTTCCTGTGACAGGCTGGATGCTCGGCTTGGCGGTTACGGCAACTCGTGTGGTCGTTCTGACATCGGCTCCACAAGTGGTGGTTTACAACTGGGCGGGCCAACAGTTAGGCGCTTGGGGGCGGGGAACTTCCTTGTTGTTCGATCGCCCTGATCGGATGGCAGCCGCGCCTGATGGAACCTTCTACGTATTGGAGAGCTTCGTGGGACGTATCCGCCATCTGGATAGCACTGGCAACATTCTGGGAACTCTCACGCCGGTGGGAGGTCAGGGGAACCTGGTTCACCCTAAGGACATTGCCGTAGATGGATGGGGGCGACTTTATGTGTTGGACAACGCATACCGTGACCGCATTGTCCGCTTTGTAAATGGTCGCTTCGATGTAGCCTTCGATGCATCTTTCTTCCACAGCTTCACAACAGCCGACCCATTTGCCATCACGATTACTGGCAATTCCCTGTTCAATATGCTTAGCAATGGCATCACGATTCAGAGCAGCCTGGACGGTGTCTACCTCAATGAGTGGATGAACGAGGATTCACAGTCAGGATTTGTAGATATTGATCCGACATCCACGGGCCAATTGTATCGCCTGCAACGATATCACGCACCTTTCGTACGCGGCACAACTTTTCGGGGCATCGTGACCGCGTCATGGGGTAGTGAGGCAGAAACAGCACCCGAACCGGGCAAGTTTGCCTATCCGGCGGCCCTCGCGGCCGACCAACGGGGGCGCATTTTTGTACTGGACACCGACAACCGTGACCGGGCGCCCAATAACGACCCCGTCTACAGCAGCCGTGTGCAAATTTTCAACGAACACGGTCAGTATTTGTCCGCCTTTGGCAGTTTCGGCAGCGGCCAGGGCCAGTTGGCCGCTGCTCAGGCGCTGATTGCGCTGCCCGATGGTCGCATTGTGGTCGCCGATACTCAGAATAACCGACTGCAGGTTTTTGTACCCAATGGCCAGTTGCCGCCGGGCACGCCGTTGCCTTCACCAACAACGTGGTCAACCCCGTTGCCGCCGGCGCCAGTCACCTGGCAAGATCAAGGCCCGGCGGGAAGCAGTGCACCGCTCGAATTGACGCTTCCGCCCACCATTGGCTCGCCGAGCCCCATCCTTGTCAGGTATGGTCGCCAGCAGTTCGCCCGTTCCCTGGATGGCATCCATTGGAGCCGTCAGACATTCAACTTGTCGCTCAAGTATTATCAAGGGATCCTATACGCAGGCGCTGCGACGCTCGTAACCGGTGGCACTTGGACCGATACGGCCTATCGCAGCACCGACATGGGACAAACCTGGACGCGCCTCGGTGATGCCATCGCCTTTGGCCCCAAGATCATCGCTGCTTCACCGACGTTTGACGAGGACGGCATCCTGTTCGCGGCAGTCTATGGCTCGGGATTCTGGCGCTCCACCGATCGTGGCGACTCCTGGGAACTACGCAGCCTGGCCGGTCGGCACATTGATAGGCTCAAGGTAGCAGTAGACGCCCAGGGCGCACGCATGTTACTGATCGTGGATTATGAAAATCAGATCCTGCGCTCAACGGACGACGGGCTTTCGTGGCAACCAACAGGCCTGAGAGACAAGTCATGGCCCGCGTTCTCACCGACCTTTGCCCAGGATCAGACCGCTTTCGCATTGCCATCTTATCGTCCTGAGCTCAGCCGCAGTACAGATGGCGGTATCACCTGGCACCCGGTAGCGGCTCATAATCTCCATAATAACTCTGACTGGTGGCGCGGACTTGTCTTGTCGCCTTCCTACGCAACCGATCACACCCTTGTCATCTGGACATCAAAACAGGGCTACATGTCAACTGACGGAGGAGAAAACTGGACGCTGCTCGGCGCGTCATCGAATGACCGTTCGCTGGCGTTCATCGCCTTTGCGCCAGACTACGCAGTGAGCCGACGCATTTGGCACAGTCGCGAAGGGCGTGGAGACGGTTTCACGATGACCACGGATGGCGGTACGACCTGGAATCCCGTCCCGCATGGTATGCCCGGCACCGCCGTGACTAGGTTGCTCGGAGAGGCAGCTAGTCCCTGGGCCGTCACGGCGAACGGCATTTTGACCGAGAGCACGACTGGCGATGATTGGGATTGGCTGCCCGGATATGGCACACAGGGTCCCGATAATCAAGCGTTCGCGCAATCATCCACCTTTGGCTTGGATGGTACGGCGCTTGCGGGTGCCTCCATAACGACCAATGGCGGGCAGACCTGGCGCCCGATTGCTGATTGGCCAGTGGATCCCGATTCTCGCTCGGCGGCTGCTTTTGCACCGAATTTCATCCATAGCCGTGTTGCTCTCGTTGCCTGGAAGTCCTCTGATGGCTCTGCGGGAGGCGCCAAGGCGGTAGTCTCTGAGGATGGCGCTGCCACCTGGCAAATCAGGAACCTTCCTGCGCTGTCCCCCTATCCGAAAGTCGCCTTGATCGTGGATCGGGGCGCACAGGCGCACCGCTTCTTCGTGGGCGGCGACGGCGGGCTCGTCTTTTCCGACGATCACGGGCAAACCTGGACCTTGGCCGGTGCGCCGGTGAGAATACAGAGTGTGGTTGGCTTGGTTACCATGAATGAGGAGGGTGGAAGAACCATACTCTACGCAGCCACAAAACCACGTGGCATCTGGCGTAGCACTGACTTGGGCGTCACCTGGACTGAGTTCAACCGACGCCTGCCGAACGGATACGCGTGTGCCCTGGGCGCAGATCGAGATTTGTTGGTTGTAGGTCTGTGTGATGGTGGTGTCTATGTTTGGCGCGTAAGCCCGCCCGGGTGGGAACCCCTGGGCGCGCCCCTGCCCGGCGGCGTCGCGTCATTGTTGGTGCGACGCGGTCTGGCTAGCGGCACCTTGTGGGTTGCAACAGGTGGCGGCATCTACAAGACTAACCTGTTCGGATTGCCATCATTTGAAGCGCGCTGGCTCCCACTGGCGCCATAGGCCCGACTTTGCACAATTGAGCGCGCGCCTGACCGGTTTGACCCTTCTGCCTGTTCGCCGTACAATGCAGGCGCCCCGACACCCACATTGGCAGGAATGACCGATGCTTGCTGATCCAGCCGCAACGAACCTGAGCGCCATCCTGACGGCCACGGCCGCCCGTTGGCCTGACCAGGAGGCCATCGTGTTCGAGGGCGCGCGGCTTACCTGGCGCGCGCTCGCGCAGCAGGTGGACAACCTGGCCGCGGCGTTCATCGCCCTGGGCATCGAACGCGGCGATTGCATCGGTATCCAATGCACGACGCGGCCGGAATACATCATCACCTACCTGGCGGCCATGCGCTGCGGCGCGATCCTGGCCGGCTTCAACAGCCAGTACACACCGCTGGAGGTCAGCCGC